>DVIY01000174.1 GCA_018710915.1 Candidatus Gallacutalibacter pullistercoris | reverse complement strand
CTTGACATCCATCCCCACCGGCGTTATGTTGTAGACATAGGCGGCAGACGGTCAAGCCGCTGCCGCCTACATATAAATTTTGCTCTATTCCTGCACTCATTGGACTTTACACAAAATTTGGGAGTGACCCGGCAAAGGGGGGCGGCAAAGCGCCGTACCCTTTACCGTTCCGGCCCCCGGTCATGGGATTTGTCCTCTCCCTGGCGGGCCAGTTGGTCGGCGGCCTTGCGGAGCCGTTCAACGGCTTTCAGTTCCTCCCGCATGGCCTTCATGTCGATGGTGTCCACCTGCTTCTGGGCGGTCAACAGGTCGATCTCGCGCTGCCATGCCTTGGGGGTGATTCCCTCGCCGCTGTCCTTCAAGTCTTTCAGATACCGGACTGCTGCGTCATACAGGATCAGTTCCCGGCTGTGGCGCTGCTCAAACTGTTCCCGCTTTTCCGGCTTTACTTTGGCAAGCTGCTTGTGGATGGACTTGTACCGGTTGTACTGTTCCCACATCTCCCCGCGTTCGGTAAGAATGGCGATCCGGCGCTCAGCCTTGACGATCTTTCCCCGCAGGTCATAGTAACAGCTGTTCATATCAGCGATTTTTTCATGAAGCTGCTGCATAGACTGGATGCCGTTTGCCTGCAAAAAGCTGAATAGTGCAGCGCTTTCCTGCAAAGCCCGGATTTTGCCGGTGCGGGTGCGGGGAGCGTTCAACTGCTGCTGGGCCTCCCACAAGGCGGTCAAGCTGCTTTGCTGCGTTTGTGGTTTTTCCGCTTCGGCTTTCGACCAGCGATAAAGCCGAGTAATGCGGGCTTTGATTTCTTTTAGCAGCTTGTTGTCAGCAGCAATCTGCCGGTTTACTTCCCCCTTGTCGGTGCGGATACCGCGCTTTTCCATTTGGCTGGCGGCTGGTCCCAGATGGACAGAGGGAATTTTATCAATGCCTTGCCGCTTGTAACTGCGGTGGTCAATGCGCTCCGGTCTACCGGCAGATTCCAGCGCCCGGTTGGTGTAGGCTGCCCACGCTGCCCGCCAAATCTCCACATTTCCTTTATCGTTCCAGTCGGTCGTATCCTCCCGATGATTTTTCCAGCCGCCTTTCCCATCCGGGATGCGCTGTCCGTTCTCGTCCAGATCGTATGCCTTGCGGCACTTTGCACCCCACTGCCCGTTTTCTTTCAAAGGCCGGAGCGTCAGCATGATATGGACATGAGGGTTGCCGGTTCCCTTGTCATGGATAGCAAAATCGGCGCACATTCCTTTGTCTACAAAGTTGTCCTTCACATAGGCACGCACAAGGGCAAGCTGTTGTTCGCCGGACAGTTCGCGGGGCAAAGCCGCCTCAATCTCGCGGGCAAGCTGGCTGTCCCTGGCTTTCTCGATCTGCTCCACACTGTTCCAGAGGGTGGAGCGGTCTGCAAACTCTGGCGGGGCGTGGGCGGGCAGCATGATTTCCGCATGGACAACGCCGCCCTTGTGGGTGTAGTCGTGGGTCAGGCCGTCCCACTCATTTGTCAGTTTAGTGCCGCTGCGGTAGGCAGCTGCGGCAACGGCGGATTTGCCCTTGCTGCGCTGGATGATTTTGATGGGGATATGGCAGATGGCGATAACACGCACCTCCTTTCGGATGGGATAAATGAGGTCGCAGGGGATGGGAAGCCGCTTGCGGGTGTTTTGTAACCTGTGGCACACAAGGGGTTTGGGGAGCGTAGCCCCCCATCGCGGACGCAGTACGCTGGCAGCCCCCGGCAGGGCGCACGACACCGGCAACGGTGTATAAGTGCGCCCTTGCAAACAAGGGACTTATGGCTTTCCCCCGGATCTAGGTATTTTATCGGCTAGTTCCGCCGCTCCCGGAAGATGGGCCAGGGCAATCAGGAACGTTTTGACCTCTTCGCCGGGAAGGTCAGGAGCCAGCGGCAAAACACCCTCCAAAATAGCCCCGCGTTCAATCAGACGGTGGGTGCGGAGCCGACGTTGCGCATCGTGCTGCTTGTTCAAAAGTATCTTCTGACGATTCTCAAGCTGCCGGATTTCTTTTTCCCCCCGTTCCTTTTCGGCCTTAATCCTCTCTAATTCTTTCATGCCGTCACTCCATCTCTGTTTGCTTGAAATATCGTTTTAGATTCTTCAAACTGCTTCGGATGGACTGGCTCACACTTGTACGAGAAACGCCCTCTATCCTGGCGATGCCAACCATTTTCATACCCAACATAAAGTAAGCGTAGATGCGCTGCGACTGCACCGGCGGCAAATGTTCAAGTGCCTCCCGAAGCTGTTCCTTCTCCAGTTTCCGCATCCATAGCTCCTCCGGCGACGGCACGCGTGAAACGGCATGAGTTTCTATGCCGTCGCCAACGTCCAGTGAGTAAAATGCACGATGGTAGCGCGCCCTGCGATCATAATTGTTGATTTGCTTGCGGGAATGGTCATATACCTCGAAGATCGGGTCGGAGATTTCCATGAAGATATCCTCCGAAAGATGGGGATATTGACTTCTCAGGTTGATGATGGGCATGATCGTCCTCCTTCGTATGATTGCTCCGGATTCAAAGTCCTTCACTTAATAGCCAGAAAGTGGGCTTTCGTGGGGGTAGTCCATCAAAAGTTTCCGTAATTTTTTTCGAACGGCTTCCACTGAATCTCTTACGGCATACTTGGAGCAGCCCTGCTGGCGGGCGATCTCCGCAAAGCTCAAACCGTCCAAAGCGTACAATAAAAAACGCTCGCGCTGTATGGGGGTACAGGTCGCGAGCGTTTCATAGACCGCTTTGAACTTTTCTTTTCGGAAGTACGTTTCCTCCGGCGTTTCCATATAGATGCTGTGATGGTGACTTTCCTTCGCTATGATGCTTTCATCGAAGGCGCGCGCATCCCAATGGCGGCGCTTTTCATGATACAAGTTTTCAGCCTTGCGGCGGTTTTCATCCAGTGCCAGATAAATGTTTTCCGAGACATCAACAATGAACAGTTGCTCACCGTACCGAATGGTGATTTTCACTTTTCTCTCTCCTTTCAGATAAAAAATCCAAAAGGAAAGTGGGCGGTGAGCGACATCGGAAAAAAACATTCATGGAGAAAACACCCGACTAGCACAGTCGGGTGTTAGTAGAAGTGATATGATTCGAATCATGCGAACATATCATCACTATTTTTTATATCATGATCTATTCTATTATTTCAATCAGTCGCCTCTATTCGCTCTCCAGCATGATCATACGGGATATGCGATTTAAATTGTCAAGAAACTTGTTTAATTTAGTCTCATCCAACAGTTGCCCCCAAGCTGCGTCGATGACTGTCTCAAACGCGTCAAGTCCCGTATCGTTACCCAAAAATGGCGAAGCATAAGGAATGACAAGATGATTTGCAATCGCACGGTAGTTTTCTATACTTTCGGGAGAAATCTTCCAAGACTCCTCTTCAGCGACAATACGGGCATCCACCTGCGCAAGTGCTTCCGACAGTTCGGCAGCTGCCATTTCATCAGCGGCGGCAAGACGTGTTTGTAACGTTGCCTTTTCTGCTTGTAATTCGGCCAGGCGTTTCTCGTGATCTGTTTCGCGGAGTGGCTCGTTTAAGGCTGGCATCATCATGTATTGTGTCTGCTCATCTAAGTGCTCGACACAATATTCGATCAGACGCAGGGCAGCAGGTTGCTGAGTACTCTTGCTACTCATCGTTAGCAGCGTCAAAGTACCGCTTAACCTCTGTTGTTCGTTGACAGAAATGGCTGGCATGAGCATCATGCGCGTTTGCTCATCATCGTTATACGCGACACCAAAGCCTTGCTCATAGGTATAGATCAATGGCATGCCGTAGTTCTCCTTGTTCGCGTTAAGCACGTTTTGATGTGCGAGAACCGCAAGCATAGCATTTCGGAATACCTCGTTTCTAAAATCAGGAAACTCAGTATTGCATTGCAAAATGTATTCCTTTACCAGTAACCGGATGCAACCCGCTACACCACCATATAGGTCGATCAATGTATAATCAGGGTATTCATCTGCATATTCGTCCTGCCAAAGCAGCATCATGTCGAGCAGTTCCGCATATGTGGCAGGCACATCACCCAGCTCGAAACGATCCCATAGCGTTTGGTTTAGTGTCCAACTCTCTGCGCTAATGGCAATGGGAAACGCCATCAGCTGCCCATTGGCAATGATCGCCTCTTGAATGCTCGGATACAGCATTTTCGCTTGCTCTGTGAGCATAGAGGACGCGTCAAGCGTAGCTAAGTATCCCTTTTCGCGCAACTGTGCATATACGCCCGGGGCTTGGACTACATAGATGTCCACATCGCTGTTAGCGGATAGAACAGACTGCACGAAGGCGTCCTGAGTGCTTTGGGGCAAAGTGATAACAGCAATATCAGGGTTCTCCAAGGAGAAGCGGAGCAGCGCGTGTGATGGGATAGAGCCCATCACACGTAGCTCAGTCTCGTGTGCAGGCTGCGACAAATCGCGAAGAAACACGGTATTGAAGGTAGAAACGGCGCACAAACCCTTTGCGCTGCAAAACGTTTTGCATGCATCGTATACAGGCACATAGGCCATTGTCTGCGGCGTGCCCGCGACATCATACCCCGTAATTTGCCCATCACTGCATTGCAATGCCTGACCACGCCAACAGCTCATGCTGCCTAATGAACGCTCCATGCTCTGTGTGAAAAAAAGAGGATATATTTCGCCAGTCTCGGTATTCATGTAATGGAATGTATATTGACTGTTTTCATCATCTCGTTGGCAGATGAACAGTTTAGTCTGATCCGCAACTGCAAATTGTACAAGTGGTTCGGTTGATAAACTCTTTAATTCCGCAGTTGGCAAATCAAAGCCGATCAATTCCGTTTTTGTCCAGTCTGATGAATCGTCCGTCCCCAACAATAGCAGCAACCGTTCACCCTGCATAGCGACCTGGTATTGCTCCCGACGGATGGTATTTCCTTCATTATTATAGGTCAATACGGAGAGAGGTATCTCGGCGGCAAGAGTCAAACCCTGCGCTTGCACCTCAAAGAGCTGAGCACTGTACGGTTGCCACGCATAGAGCGATACTCCGTCTGTCACAAGAAATTCAACTGCCTGTTCCCACAAGGCGTGCTTGTCTGCGGCTTCGGGCGGCGTTTCCAGATAGCGATATGCGTCGATCTCTGGTTGCTGCCAATAGAGCTGGACCCGCTCGTCTCCGAAACGCCAGCTATAAATTGCTTCGTTTCCGAGGATGTAAAGTGTGTCGTTTACCCAGCAAATATCCAAAATGCTTTCGTTTTCTTCAAAACCTTCCAGGACATTAGGGATCATAACTGCTTCAGCGACCGCAATACCCACACATAGGTTTATACATAGCAACCATACCAACAACCATATTACTATTTTCTTCATTTGCTGGATCCTCCTGTTTGTTTGCTGATTTTGCCACTTTCCATCTCATATACCTCGTCACAAAGCAGATCGATATCATCGGAATGGTGACTGGCAAGGATCATGGTCTTGCCTTGATGCTTAAGCGAAAGAAGCAAAGCAGCTATTTCCTTGACACCATCTTTATCAAGGCTATTGAACGGTTCATCAAGGATCAAAATATCGGGTGCGTCCATGATTGCCTGCGCAATGCCAAGCCTTTGTCTCATACCCATCGAATACTTTCGCAGCGGTCGTCTATCATTCGGCTCAAGCCCTACGCTGCGCATAATTGCACCAAGGTCACATTCTTTCTTTTTTGTACAATAGGCCATGAGAATGGCTAAATTAGTCAAGCCTGAATACACGGGTAAAAAGCCTGGTGCTTCGATCACAATACCCGTACAAGGAGAGAAATCGACGTCCTTACCTATTTGCTTTCCGTCTACATACACCTCACCTTTGTCGGGAAGCACAAAGCCGCATATGCAACGCATCAGCATCGTTTTCCCGCTACCGTTCGCACCGACTAGTCCAATACAGCGCCCTTTGGCTACGCTAAGGCTTACATTATCAAGCACAGTATGTCTATCGAATGTTTTGGTAACGGCCCGAACCTCAATGTGATTCATGCTTATTCCTCCTACTGTCTATATGTAGAATCAGCAAAAAGCGGTGATTTGCGGATGCACAGTCGCATCATTATAACAAGTAAGACATTCGCCATAAAAAAAGCTACAGCGCACTGCCAAAAGGTTTCCACGCCCGACGTTGCATATTTCAACATGAAAATATCGGAATAGTATACGGGAAACCATGTGCTTTCCTGAAGCGTCGTAAAGGTGTTGACAATCCACGGCAGAAGCTGAATCACCATTGTAACAGACAGTCCTAACTGCGCATTCTTTGCAAATGCCGCGAGCATTACGATCAGCGCCATAAGCAACCAGTAGCTTCCTGTTAGCAATACAAATGCAAAATACGCGCCGACGGGCGAGAAGCGGGAACGAATTACCACCGGAATGATGGACATGCTTTCGGGAATCCCCTTCGCCACGCGAAGTGAGTCGCTCCATTGCGTACTCCATTGTAGATGTCCGGCAAAGGAAAGGCAGCTCACGACTGTTAGTGAAAGTAGCATGACAAGCACCATCAAGTAGCAATATAGCGCGCAGCCATATACCCAGCAGCTTCGGGTTGTTCGGATCCATTGAAAATGGTGGAATCCGCATTGGGGCGGTATTTCACTAATGAAGACCAAGAAAAGCGTACCTGTTAGCAACCTTTGCCGAGAGGCAATAAAGAGAAAGCATTCAACGGGTGTAATCTTCCATCCAAATTGATGCAACGAATTGCCAAGCTCGTAAAGGCCGCCATAGCACATAATGCATTGAATCAGCAGCACAAACCATACGCGTGGTGAGCGTATCCACGTCACACTGTTTGTGTATGCAGCGAGCAAGACATGTTTGATGCTATTGCGCATGGGTCATCCTCCTTTTTGCACCTATGCGAAACAGCGCGTCTGAAGCAACGCCCAGCGTTAGATATTGCACCATCGCACCCAGCATTTTAGGAAGCGTTAGCTGGTCGTTGAACAATGCTGTTGGCGATATAGCAGTAACCAGCCATGTTTGGCGCACACCACCCCAAAGCCAAAGGTAGTATAGAATCAAAGGCGCTGTGACGGCGATGAGCGGATCGGGCATCCAGACCGCCGTTGCCAGCGCGACGAGCGACCAACAGCCTGCACACAGGAAGAGAACGGTTGTTAGATACAAGTACATGGGTATGCCGCCAGCTGATTGATACATTTGCTCGTAGATGGTATCATCGAATGGAAGGATATGAGAGGTATATTTCTGCGGATTGGATGGCAGAAAGAGCATGTTGCATAGGATTGTGTAAGTCACAAAGCCCAGCGCAACGCCACCTCCACCCCGTATGAAGGCGCTTAAGCACTCCTTTTGAAGATAACGTTTTTTCCCGCAACGGATCATGGCATAATACCAGTTGCCGGTTTTCAGGCGCATCACAAAGCTATTCGTATATGGCAGAGCTGCTGCAAGCGGAATAACAAGGATGAAGCCTCCGAAATAAATGGGATCCAGTACGAATTGAAGTGCGGAAGGATAGTAGCTACGGTCGGCGTATATCTGCGGTAACAGAAGCATTTCAGGTATCTCAATGACGACCAGACCGCAAAGGGTGATAAGCAGGCTCAAAGCAAAGGCACGTCCCAAGGGAATGCGTGTATATTGATGCAAATCATTCATCTCCAGTCAAACGGTACACTCTTGGCGCAGGGTTTGCCGACATATCGACAAAGTCACCTGTTAAGGCGTCGATCCGCATACAATCATTTCCCCAAACCGCGCGCACCTTTTCATTGATTATCCGTTGATCCGCATTGTTGTCTTCTCTAAATGTTTCTGTTTCACCCGAAAATGCAGCATAATTAAAATAGCCGTAGATGGTCCATGTGGGAATGGCCAGCATGATGTATTCCGCTCTCGGCGTGGACGCGTGTACATCGTTTTCATAATACAACATGTAGCCCAGCTCGATTTTGTCAATTCTATGGATAAGACCCAGGTCCATAAAGAGTTTGATTTGATCACAAATCTTCGTAAAGGGTGCTAACGCTACGTTCTCTGTGATGATGCTCTCCACAGAAACAACGCTGTACTCCAAGTGATAGTTGTCTTTATCTAAATAGGATAGAGAAATGGTCGGACAGGGATCCTCTGGTTCGTTTTCATTGCTATATTGAAAATAGGAAGTAAAGAAAATTGGGATGCCAAAAAGATACTGTCGCGCCCTTACGATGTACATGCCTTTCTCGTAGCCTTTTACAGGCTTGTTTTGTCGCATAAATGCGGCTTCATCGGTGGCAGAGCCGTTGGGGATGGCATACATCCCACTGGTGGCATATTGCGCCCAAATGCGAATATCCTCCGATATGCCATTGGCCTTACGTAGCTGTTCCAGCGCGTTGGCTGCTTCCTCGGGCAAAATATCAGAGCCGGAAGCTTGATCGCTGGCAATGATAAAGCGCGAGTAATAAATGTTGTTATGCATGGCGAGGTCTGATGTATTCCCAGCCGAAATAATCCTTCTGTTATTGTATGCTTCATCATACATGATCCACCGCAGGCGTAAGAGCGGTATGGAATGTGTGTCAGGCAGGAGAATCGGCGCATCCACATTGATCACAGCATTTCCAACGGTCGTGCTGTATTGAAAAGCATCGGGACATTCCGTTCGTAATGTAGAATAGGATTGGCTCTGTTCAGCTTGTGAAGAAAAGCACTGCAAGATGGATAGGGCGCAGCAAAACGTGCAACACAAGAAGCGAATGAAATGGAACCGTTTCATTAACGCACCTCCGAAGTAGTGCAGTCTAAACAAAAAGTATTTTGCACAAAGAGACACTAAGCCGTAGAACGAGGGTTCGGTGCGGTTTTAAGCCGCACCGAACCGAAACGGGTTTAGATAGGATCTCCGCCATCGGCATCAATCTTACCGGATACAGTTACTTGTCCGGCATTATCTGTATTGCCTCTGGCCTTGACAGTATAGGTCTTGCCTTTTATCATTGTTGTGCTACCAACACCCATGCTATATGTTTTTCCTGCTTTGTGCCATAGTTCCCCAGTGACGGACGTGCCATCTGCGCGCCACATACGCACACACTGAGTATTGGTAACGGTGTTGCCGCTCGAATCTTTGCAAGTCTCAAGCTTGTGACGGCCTGATTGCGTGCTGCTGCTCTTCGAATTGGTCGTACCCAGCGTTACATTCGGCGTAATGGCGGAAGAGATCTTAGGCAACGACTTTCCGCTATATGACACCCAAGATGCAGATGCAACGGAACAGGCGGCGAAAACAAGCATACAAATCATAACAAACGCCAGCGTTTTCTTCATAACAATTTTCCTTTCAGTTGTGTCGGATTTGGCGATTGCAAATGAACGCGGATTGCGCTATACTGACATTGTCCTTGTAGAACGTTCATCGCCTATGCGATGGTTGCTGTCGGGCATTGTTTTACAAGGACTTTCTTTGCTTCTAGCCGAAGCCAAAACAAAGCTATGCCCAATGGAATCCCCCCTTTCTTCTATTCTCTTTCACTATATTAAGGGAACGCACAGGGTCACCCGCGCGGCCAGCATGGAAGTGATAGTGGCAGAAAAATAGGTGCACAGCGCCAACAAAGCGATAAACCAAAAGAAAATGCGGGATGGATGCCTATCCTTCATGACTTTACTCCATTTGCGTCATTCGCAGCTTTTCCTGCCAAAGCCGGGCGCATTCCTCAGCGCTGATCTCGCCCCTCAAATACCGCGCCAGATGCAGCTCCATGTCGTTATACAGGCTTAACTCCCAGGTGTCGCGGCAGGCGTTTTGCAGTGCAGCCACGTAGTGCTTGTCATGAAATTCTGACGGTATTTTCCATGTTTTTGTATACGGCAGAATCTCGGTGAGAGCATAGGTGTGCTCTTTGAGATAATGATGTTCATCCGCGCCGAAGCGCATATAGAACTCTGCAAAGTCTACTGCAAGCTCCATCTGGGCAGAATAGGCGCTGATGGAAAGCAGAACGCTGTCGGCGGGATTGCAGCGCAGCGTCTCCGACAGGCCCGGCATTGTTAGCCGTATATCCACCGTTTCCGCATACTCGCACCATTCTGCAGGCATATTCCAAGCGAAAACCACCATGTTCATATGTGGCTCTTCATAATAGCCGTCGGCAGGATATAGCAAATGCTCATCATAGCAGGTCTTCCAAACGGAGAGCATGTTCAAAATTTCAGTGCATTGCATGTCCTCCACCTGCCCGTTCTGATACAGAATGGCTGCCTGGTGGACTGGCAGCGAAAAAGCCTGTAGCCCGTGCGCGTAAGGAGTATCGAACATTCGCTGATACGCGATATACAGATCAGGCCTTCCGTCATCGTTCAAGTCCTGACAGCATTGGCGGGCCAGCTGTAAAAAGTCATCCCATGTCCAATCCGGCTCCGGCCATTGGACAGACTCGAGAAGACCGGTCAAGCTGTCATTAACCCACAAAAGATCGCAATTCAGCCACAGAGGGACACCCATCAGCCTGCCCTCATAACGGCAAAGAGAGCTCATGTCTATCCATAGATGCCATGCGTCTCTCAGCTGAGGAAACGATTCCAAATCCGCAAAAATGCCGGCCTGCGCCAGATCATTCCACAGGGCGGGATCGCAGACGATCAAATCATAGCTGGACGGGTCGCTCATCAAGTCCAGCCGGAGCTGGTCCTGTGTTACCTTCACCATATCAATGATGGTGTTTATATGCTTTTCCATAAAACGTTCTTCCGCTGACGCTAATACCACATTGCCAATATCCATATCGCTGGCGAGGGCAATTCTCAGCGATGCCGTGTCTTGCTGCGCCACTAGATCCAGATTGATGGTCTGGATGACGGGAATCAGCGTTTGGATGACATAAAGCGTTCGTCCGGAGCAGAGAAGCTGCTGCGCCCAATCAGAGCTTTCCCAGCCTTCGACATAGCATATGGCAGTATGTTTGCCTGTGCTGATATCAATTTGATAGACCTTGTTATCCTTCGTTCCATAGGCGGCCGCATCATCCATGATGCACAGCGTCTGCATTTCTCGATCGGTATAGATGGGCTCCCCGTCTTGAAGAACGGTGAAAGCGTCGCCTTCCCTGGTTATTTCAAAAGCATCAGATGCTGGCTGCATATCGCTTTTGACCCATTGCCCGTCCTGGTAGGCGTAAGCAGCATCCTCGGTTTTGAACATGAGCGCACCATTTTCCGCGATAAAAAAGTTTTCAGGCTTTGCTCTTTTTCCGGGGAAAGGAATTGTTTGATAAGGCGACTCACTCTCTGCCCAGCCATTTGTAGCAGGCAGAAGCAGCAAAAGCAGCGCTGTCAGGCACAAAACGATTTTCTTCATGACGCCATACCTCCTGCCGAATGGGGAACGACGGGGCATGAGGCATGTACCTCATGTAGCTTTCCTTCTTGCAGATGTACAACTTGATCAGCCAGGTGGTCAATATCTGATTGAATGTGCGAGCAGACAATGATCAGTTTTCCCGCTTGCTTTTGAGCTAATATGAGCTTGCGAATACGGTTGACGCCATCGCTGTCAATAGCGTTTAGAGGTTCATCCAAAATGAGAATATCAGGATTCTCCATCACAGCCTGTGCGATGCCCAGTCTCTGCTTCATACCCAAGGAATAGGATGCCACCCTCTTTTTGAGCGTCGGATCCAGCCCAACTGTTTGCATTGTTTGTACAATTTCCATTTTGCCGATTTTATTCCGCAGCTTTGCAAGCAGATACAAATTCTTATACCCGGAGTATTGACCAAGAAACCCGGGCCTTTCAATCAAAGC
>DVIY01000173.1 GCA_018710915.1 Candidatus Gallacutalibacter pullistercoris | reverse complement strand
ATCCCAGTTCCTGCGTTAATTCATCAAAAAAACTTGTACCATACCATTCACGAAGCCGCAAAAGGTAATCATAAAAATCTTGAACACTCTCTTCACAAAGGCCTTCAATCATACAAATACGCCATGCGTCTACATTGCCCAAAAGCGCGACTACATTTTCTTTTTTACAAAGATTCATGATATAACGCAGCGTTTTCAGATTTTCAGGCCCTTTTTCAATTATGTCGCCAACGATGATTAAAATGTCGTCGTCACAATAGTTCGCCTTTTCCAATGCCTTTTGAAACCAGGATAAATGCCCATGGATATCACTGACGGCAAGAATTCGTCTGTTTGCAGGAATATCCATACGCTTGAGTTTCACGGTATCTATCATCGAAATCCTCCTACTCCCCCTGTTGGTTACTATAAAAAGAAAACACACCTCACGAAATGAGGTGTGTAACTTAAAAGCGACCGTTTGCCGCTGGAGCAGAAGACGGGAATCGAACCCGCATTCTTAGCTTGGGAAGCTAATGTTCTACCACTGAACTACTTCTGCATTGACTTTGTTATTATATCACAATTGAATACTGATTGCAAGCATAATCTTTTGTTTTTTATTTTTGTACTGTAGCGAAATGATAAAACGAGGCTTTTTTGTCGGATTGATTTTTCAAGCGTATATTCTGAAAAAATGAGAAGAAAATTTCCTGGAAGGTATTGCCATTATTACCATATTATGGTAATATAACCATGAACAGAATTTAAAACTGGAGGTTGCTCTGATGAATAAACCGATAAAAATACTACTTGCGGGAGATTCTGATGAATGGGCATTGAAAATGGCTGAAGAACTCAACCGGATGGGAACTTCCCCGTTTTTGGCTGCCCGCGATGGAATGGCAGTGCTTGACGCCGTAGAAGACAGTACGCCGGATATTGTGATGATGGAACTTTTCATGCCGCGTCTGGATGCTATAGGCGTCATGCGCGCATTGGAGAGAGACCGGGAAAATCCGCCTCTTTTTGTAATCGTCTCGGGGTACACCAGCCCGGTACTGGAACGCGAAGTGATGACTGCTGGAGCTTCCTATCTGGCCCTGATGCCAATGGATATCCCAGAGACAGCAAAACGGGTGGTTCAATTGGTAAACCATCAAGACAGTTCTCCCAGAATCCCGCTGGAAGTAAAAATCACCGAGATTCTCCATCAGATAGGTGTTCCAGCGCATATTAAGGGATATCATTATCTGCGGGAGTCTATTCGCATGGCTGTTGAGGATCCTGCAATTATCAATGCAGTAACCAAACAATTGTATCCCGGAGTAGCGCGTCAATACAATACTACCAGTTCACGTGTAGAACGGGCAATCCGCCATGCAATCGAGGTGGCATGGGATCGCGGAGATGTAGAGGTACTGAATTCCTATTTTGGATATACCATTCATAATACACGCGGCAAGCCGACCAATTCGGAGTTTATCGCTATGATTTCTGATAAACTGCGTCTTGAAATAAAGACAGCTTGTTAAACATAAAAAAATTAGAGAAAAGAGAAAGATAATATCTGGTTTATGATGTACAGCAATAAACCCGGAGCTGCATTTTGCAGGTCCGGGTTTTGTTTCGAGAAATTTAAGATTTGTTTGTAGTTTTTTCAACCTGAAAATACAGTTGTGTGGAGAACTCTTGCCGCAATTTCCGCAGCTTTCGATAATGATAAACAGCCACCCCTGCCACTACTCCACTGCAGCCCACCAAAAATTCCAAGGCACAAAATCCCGCCCCACATAATCCCGCTGGAAAAGGCATAGTATGACAGCGTCCCCATCAGCAACGCCAATACCGAATAAACCGACACCATACGAGCAAAAAAAGACAAATACCCATTGGTAAGGGAAATCGGGTTTGGCTGGGGAGTTTCCCGAACCGGTAGAGGGGGTTCCATCTGGTATTCCGGCATCCGCCAGCCCCGGCGGCTTTCTTCATATTTGGCGTTGACAAATCGGAAAGAAAGTTCCTCATCCTGCTGCAAATCAATCGCAGTTTCCACTTTCAGGCAAAAGGTTTTGCAGTTTTTCCACCAGCCTGTGTCTACATTCATCAGCAGTACATTCAAAATACCCCAAGGCACCATAAAAATCAGAAACGCCAGTAATTTAGCGATGTGGAAAGAAGGTCCCTCCGTTTCCTGACGGAACTCCACAGGATATGTCCCAGCGAGCAAATTGAACTGTAAGCTCCGATGTTCTTTATCACAGCGCTGTGTCTGTCCCCCCACTGTCACCAAAAGGCTTTCCCCTTCTGGCGCGTGAATATGGATGGTAAGTCTCATCAAAACCCCTCCTTTTGAATCTGGACGGGGAGCAGGGAAAACAGAATCTTTTCGTCATATTCCGGCACCATCACCTCGAATTCGCCCCGAGTTTCTGAAATCCGCAGGGAATAATAGCCGCGGATAATATACTGTTCCGCGTCATTTTTCCTGATGTGATAAGGCTTATAGGTTTTGGAATTATAAGGTTCGTGTTTATTCCACTCGGGAAGAAGGAGCCGCTTTTTTACCCATACCACTTTTTGAATGGATGAAAGAGGAATTTTAAAAACCTCGCCATTATCGGCAAGGCAAAGGGAATTATCCTGGCAATAAGCATATATACTGAAGTTCTCATTTTCAAGAATTTTTTCCCGGCCTTTTTTGATTTGGTAGGTCACCCAGATAATATCCATATCGGCGGCATTTTCCGGTATTCTCAACTCCTGTCGGGAGGCACAATCCAGGCGCTGCGCGCGCTCCATCATCATGGTTTCCTCGGCAGTTTTCATGGCTTCCTGACTTTTTTTGCGCTGTTTTAGAAGAAGAATCAGGGAAACCCCTCCCAAAATAATAGCCGCAATCAGCACAAACCACTTATCTTCCAAGGCTTGCTGAAAGGAAAGCTTCCAAACATCCACCAAAAAGGACAGGAAACACAAGCCTCCTATGTAGAAACCGATTTGCATGATAAATTGCAGTACCGGATGCAACGTCGCTTTTTTCTCTAAATCTTCTATTTCTTCCGCAGCTTTTTCCAAAAGCTGCTCCTGCTGCATGGAAACCTTGGCAGACTGAAAGGGCATCCCATCCAAAACGCCTTCCTCCTGCCCTTCCTGAAGTTGAAAGCCAAATAGATTCTTCATCACAATCTCCTTAGTAAAACAGCGGACAACCCACTTGGGACTGTCCGCTGTCTTTCATTTTCAATTCATTATCAATCCGGATACCCGTGGGCCTGCTTGAGCATCATGTCCTTCACCTTCATCAACCGGATCTGAGTGCTGCGCTCATTTTCGTCCAGCTTCATGGTGATATACTTGATGTTTTCCTGTAACTCCGGAATCATCACATGCTCCAGCGCATTCACGCGCCGGCGGGTCTTTTCAATCTCCGCTGCCATCAGCTGGCAGGATTTCTCGGTTTCCGCCAGCCGCAAAAGGTCGGGCAAAATCCCCGAGAGGGACTCCACCGCCTCGTCCAGCTCGCCGGAGGTAAAGGCAAAGCCATAGGAGAAAATGTCCCCCTGGTTGGGCGTGCGGGTCTTATAGGTGAACTGGGGAATTTCCACGCTCATCACGTTTCGGGTGTCACAGTCCAGAAAGACCTCCTGCTTGGGGGCCAGCAGGGCAGTGTTCAGTGCCTCGTCCTGCATGGCTGCCCGGGCCAGCATAAACCGCCGGTTGGAGCTTTCCAGCGCCGCTTCCACCTTTTGCCGCAGGGCTTTATTCTCCCGCACCAAATCCAGGAACTGCCGCATGAGTTCATCCCGCTTATCCTTGAGCAGCTTGTGCCCGCGCAGGGCGGTGACCAGCTTTTTCTTCAGCCGGGTCAGTTCCATCCGGGTGGGGTTTACATGGGTCGTTGCCAAAAGCCGTCACCCCTTCCCTTACACCGGCTCGCCGGTATAATATTTGTCAAGGAATTCGTCCTTGATGCGCTTTAATTCGCTTCTGGGCAAAATCGACAGCAGCTTCCAGCCAATGGACAACGTTTCCTCAATGTCCCGGTTGGTGTTGTAACCTTGGGAAACATACTCGTTTTCAAATGCGTCGGCAAACTTGGCGTACAGCTTGTCGATGTCCGTCAGCGCTGCTTCGCCCAGAATTACCATCAGTTCTTTTGCGTCCTTGCCTCTTGCATAGGCGGCAAACAGCTGGTTCATGGTATTGGCGTGGTCAGCACGGGTCTTGCCCTCGCCGATACCCTTATCCTTCAAACGGGACAAAGATGGCAGCACGTCAATGGGCGGCGTGACCCCTTTGCGGTACAGCTCACGGCTCAAAATAATCTGCCCCTCGGTGATATAACCGGTCAGGTCGGGGATGGGGTGGGTCTTATCATCCTCGGGCATGGTGAGGATGGGAATCAGGGTGATACTGCCGTTTTTGCCCTTCTGCCGTCCGGCACGCTCATAGAGAGAAGCAAGGTCGGTATACATATAACCGGGATAACCGCGGCGACCGGGAACCTCCTTCCGGGCGGCGGAGACTTCACGCAGTGCATCGGCATAGTTGGTAATATCGGTGAGGATGACCAGTACGTGCATATTCTTTTCAAAGGCCAGATACTCGGCGGCGGTCAACGCCATACGAGGGGTTGCGATACGCTCAATAGCCGGGTCGTTGGCTAAGTTGATAAACAGCACGGTGCGGTCGATGGCTCCGGTGCGCTTAAAATCTTCAATAAAGAAGTTGGATTCCTCAAAAGTGATACCCATGGCGGCGAACACCACCACGAAGGGGTCTTTGGTGCCACGCACCTTGGCCTGACGGGCAATCTGCGCCGCTAGATTGGCGTGGGGCAGGCCGCTGGCCGAGAAGATGGGCAGCTTCTGGCCGCGAACCAGTGTGTTCAGGCCGTCGATGGCAGAAACGCCGGTCTGAATGAATTCCTGCGGGTAGTTTCGGGCCGCAGGGTTCATGGGAAGGCCGTTGATATCGTCCCGGCGCTCGGGCAGAATCTCCGGGCCGCCATCGATGGGCTGGCCCAGACCGTCAAACACCCGTCCCAGCATATCCTCCGAAACGCCCAGCTCCATGGTGCGGCCCAAAAAGCGCACCCGGCTGTTGCTCAGGTTGATACCGGTGGAGCTTTCAAACAGCTGTACCAGCGCATTGCCGCCGTCGATTTCCAGCACCTTGCACCGGCGGCGCTCGCCGTTTTGCAGCTCGATTTCTCCCAGTTCGTTATAGGTGACATTCTCTACACCCTTTACCAGCATCAGAGGGCCGGCCACTTCCTGTATGGTGCGATATTCCTTTGGCATCAGAATTCCTCCTTTTGCTGGGCGGCGGCAATCTCCTCGTCAATTTCCGCGGTAATCTGGGCAAACTCATCCTCGACCGCCTCGTCGTGGGTATATTTAAAGCGTCCAATCCGCTCACGGATAGGCAATTTTACCAGCTCATCAATGGAAGCGCCCTGTTCCAATGCCTTGACGCACCGGTCATAGAAGCCCAGCACCAGCAGCATCATGAGCCGCTGTTTGCTCAAAGGCGTGTAGGTGTCCACTTCATGGAAGGCGTCCTGATGGAGGAAATCCTCGCGGATGGAGCGGGCCGCTTCCAGCTTTAAGCGGTCGGGGGCGGAAAGGGCATCCATACCCACCAGCTTCACGATTTCTTCCAGTTCGGCTTCTTCCTGTAACAGCCGCATCAGGCGGGAGCGCAGCTCCATCCAGTCACCGCCGGCAGTCTGGTTGAACCAGTCCGCCATGGTGTCCACATACAGGGAGTAACTAGTGAGCCAGTTTACGGCTGGGAAGTGTCGTTTGTAAGCAAGAGCGGAATCCAAACTCCAGAACACCTTGACAATACGCAGGGTTGCCTGGGAAACCGGCTCGGAAATATCGCCGCCGGGAGGAGAAACAGCACCAATAACCGACAGTGCACCTTCACGGCCTTCGTGGCCCAAAGCGGTGACACGACCGGCTCTTTCATAGAACTGTGCCAGACGGCTGCCCAGATAGGCGGGGTAACCTTCTTCACCGGGCATTTCTTCCAGTCGGCCGGACATTTCGCGGAGCGCCTCTGCCCAGCGGGAGGTGGAGTCGGCCATCAACGCCACGGAATACCCCATATCCCGGAAGTATTCGGCAATGGTGATGCCGGTATAGATGGAGGCCTCACGGGCTGCCACCGGCATATCCGAGGTATTGGCGATGAGCACGGTGCGCTTCATCAGGGAATAGCCGGTTTTGGGGTCCACCAGCTCAGGAAACTCGTTCAAAACGTCGGTCATCTCGTTGCCGCGTTCGCCGCAGCCGATATACACCACGATGTCCGCATCCGCCCACTTTGCCAGCTGATGCTGTACCACGGTTTTGCCGCTGCCAAAGGGGCCGGGCACTGCCGCCACGCCGCCCTTGGCAATGGGGAACAGGGTATCAATGACCCGCTGTCCGGTAATCAACGGACGGTCGGGGGAAAGCTTTTTCTGATAGGGGCGTCCACGGCGCACCGGCCATTTCTGCATCAGGGTGACGGGAATTTCCGCGCCGTTTTCATCGTCCACCAGTGCTACGGTATCGGTGACATGATAGTCGCCCTCGGTGATGGACTTTACCTTGCCTACGATTCCAGGCGGCACCATAATTTTGTGGAGAACCACTTCTGTTTCCTGTACCGTACCCAGCACATCGCCACCGGTAACGGAACCACCGGCCTTTACAGTGGGGACAAAGTGCCACACAGCCTCCCGCTTCAAAGAAGGCACTTCCACGCCCCGCTGGAGACTGTTGCCGGAAACAGCCATAATCGCATCCAGCGGGCGCTGAATACCGTCATAAATACTGCTGATAAGTCCCGGTCCCAGCTCCACGCTCAGGGGTTCGCCGGTAGACTCCACCGGTTCGCCAGGGCCAAGGCCGGAGGTTTCCTCATATACCTGAATGGAGGCGTCTCCCCCATGAATCTCAATGATTTCGCCGATAAGCCGCTGCTCGCTGACGCGTACCACGTCAAACATATTGGCGTCCCGCATTCCTTCTGCGATGACCAAAGGCCCGGCGACCTTTCGGATAACACCTTTGCTCATAGTCCTCTATCCTTTCCGGGTTTCATGCCCGGAGGGACACAAAACCGCATTGAATGTGTAAACAGTCCGCGTGGAAAACGCTTGCCGTTTGCAGATGTTTTCCCGCGAAATACGGATTCCAAAGGGACTTAGTCCCTTTGGCGAGGGGTCCAGGGGGCGAGAAGCCCCTTTGGCCGCTGTCCGCAGACAGCGGAATTTTTTCTGCCTTTCAAAACGCAGGAAGGGGTGAGAAAATAGCCCGGTGGGCTATTTTCGAGGGGAAACCCACGTCTGGGGTTTCCCCTAAAAAAATTGTTTTCTTAAATAATATCGGAGCCCACTGCCTGCTCCACGGATTTCTTCACCATCCGCATCCCAAGGCCCGTGTTCCCCGAAACCCCAGGAATGGGGATAATGGCGGGAAGAGGGCGGCTGCGCCACTTGTCCAGCTCTTCCTCCATCTGCCCGGCAAGGGCTTCTGTGATATACACCACTGCATACTCCCCTTCCGCCAGCCGGCGAAGGGTATGGGCGCCGTCCACCGCATCCTCTACCGGGTAAATCTCAAGGCCCAGGGCAGCAAACCCGTAAATGCTGTCCCGGTCGCCCAAAACTGCTACCTTATACATACATCACCCGCAGCCTTTCCTGCACATCCTCCACATCCAACCCATTGCGCTTGGCGGAGAGGATAATGCGCACCATGGCAATTTCATTCTGCCGGGCGAGAAAATACGCCGCCACCGGCCCCAGCGTGAAGGGATTGGCTTTTTCTCCCTGAATCAGCGCCATAATCCGGTCATCCCGCCACTTATCAAAGGCGGAAGTCCCGATTTTCAGAGCAGGAATAGCGTCGGCGTAAGGCGTGAGGGAAAGATAGCTTTCCAGCCCGTCCATCCCTTCCAGCGAAGCTGATTCCAGCCGGGAAAGATTTAGGGTGCCGCACTCGGCCAGCGCCTCTTTCAAAAAAGCTGCCGGGCGTCTGGTGAGAATGGCCCGCTGGGCAATCTTCAAATCCGCCGCCGCCACAAACAGTTCCGCATATTCCCGGAGCAGGGCACATTCAGAGCTTTTCCCAGCCTGTAAAATTGCGTCCAGCGCTGCCTTGTCCAGCAGCACGTCACACAGCTGCCCGTCCCGGGTTTGAAGCAAAAGCTGCTGGGCTTCCTGCAAGGGCTTTTTCATCCATTCCGGTATCTGGGAAAAATCATTGTCCTTGAGGGCTTTGACAAGGGCTTCCGGCTCTATGGAGCCACCGGACAGGAACACATGCCGGGCCTGCACGTTGGTGACCACCGATTTTACCGCTGCTTTCGCGTTGTTGAAATCCACCGGCAGGCGGAAAATCTGGAACACCTCCAGCTCCGGGAGAAGCTCCCCCATGAGCTGCCAGGTCTTTTCCGTTTCCGCCGCCAGAATCTCCTCGGCCGTGTCGCCTTCGTCCCAGCCCATGCCGTGAAGGCTGTGTAAACACTCGTCGTAGGTTTTTGCCGCCAAAAGCTGTTCCAGGTTCTGACGGCTGAGAAGGGAAAGCTCCCGGGCGTGGATACGCGCTGCGGCGTAAGGGTATAACTCCGGCATGGCTTTCCTCCTTTCTTTTCATTACGCCGTCAGTCGGCGAAGAGAATTTGATTGGTTAAGTCCTGCAATTCCTCCCGCTTGTCATCAAACAGGGCACGGAAGGTGCAGTTTTCCTCAATGCCGCCATACAGCAGCAGGAAGCCGCCGTCAATAGCAGGATTGGGTTTTGATGCAACCGTCAGTTCTGCGCCTTTCGGCAGAACCGTCTGCAATTTTTTTTCAAAGTCGGCGGGCTTCCGGGCAAAGTCCCGGCTTCCCAGCACCAGCTCGCCCTTTTGGGGCAGCGCCCGCTTTGCCGCAAGGCCCAGCAGCACGGTGAAATAGTCCTCATCGGATAACTCGAACAGGGATTTTTCCGCCGCTTCCAGTGTTTCCTGGATGATTTCCTGCCGGGCGATGAGCAGGATTCTCCGCTGTTCCCGGTGTGCTGAAGACAGCACCCGGTCGGCGGCATCCTGTGCCTGCTGGGGCGCATCCCGCAGGAGCTCTTCCCGGCGAAGCTGGGCGTCTTCTCTGCCCTGTGCGGAAATTTCATCTGCCTCCTGCCGGGCTTTTGCCAGAATGGCATCGGCGTTTTCCCGGCCGTCCTTGCGTATGGATTCCAATATGGTGTCAAGGCCTGTCACAGACAGCACCTCCTTGCTGAATTTAAAATAGCTGATTACAGTGGCAATTTACCGATATTGGCAACTGCCAGCAGGGAAACCAGCAGAGCCAGCACCGCATAGGTCTCTACCATGGCGGGCAGGATGATGGATTTACCGAACTGGTCGGGCTTGCGGCTAATCAGGTTGATACTGGCAACGGAAGCCCGCGCCTGACGCTTGGCGGACCACAGGCCCACAAAGCCCATGGGCACGCAGGCGAAGAAGTACAGCATGCCTTTTGCAAAGCTGATGTCAGCGCTGCCGCCCAGAATGCCAATGTTGGAGAGGGTCAGGAACGCGATCAGCAATCCATAAATGCCCTGGGTACCGGGGAGCAGCTGCAAAATCAGCACTTTGCCGAACTTGCTGGGGTCTTCGGTGAGAGCGCCAGCGGCGGCTTCACCCGCCATACCGACACCGATGGCGGAACCGATACCGGCCATCAGGGCTGCAAGGACGGCTCCCAGAAGAGCCATGGGAACGCCAAGAGTGTTCAAAAGGTCTGTGAAGGTCATGGTTTGTTTTCCTCCCTGATTTTGTAATATTTGGTATGGGCGGCAAAGGGATTGAATTTTTTCCCTCCGCCCTCATAGAACTTGCCAAAGAATTCCACATATTGCAGGCGGTTGGTGTGAACATAAGCGCCCAGCACGTTGATGCCGATGTTCAGGGTATGGCCGATAAGGAACACCAGCGTGAACACGATAGCACCTACTACGCCGCCGCCCACCATGGCGCCCATCTGGTTGAACACCGAAGCGATGACGCCGGTAGCTAATCCCAAAGCCAGCAGCCGGGAATAGGAAAGGATGTCGCTGAGATAGCCGGACACATTATAGAGGCCGTAAATGCCCTTTAAGAATCGTTTTCCGGGGTTTTTGGATTCCCGCCCGGCGGTAAATAGCACGCCTACCGCACCGATCCCGGCGCAGACAGCGGAAATGGTGCCCACAGGCTCCGGCAGGGTAAAGCCCAGCCCCAGCATTTCGGTGGTCATCTCCATGGTAAGCAGATAGACAATGCCGCCGCCTACCAGCAGATACCAGAACACCACATCATAAATGGCGTCCTTCCACCGTCCCGCTTTGACGCACTGGTAAAACTGCACGCCCAAACCGGCAAACAGATGGATGATGCCCAAGAGGAACGAGAACACCAAGAGCCGCATGGGTTCATTCAACGGCACGAACCACAAGGCCGGGATGGTGACTTCCGTACCGAAAAAGGTTTTGGAAATCACGGTCACCGCATCGCCGAACCAGCTTCCGAAGAGAATGCCCCAGAAGGTGGTGGAGATGCCGGAGTACATGAACATTTTCAGGGACTTTTTCAGCCCGCTCTCCATATTTTTGAATTTCAGCAGCGCAAAGGCACAGCCGATTACCATAATCAAGCCATAGGCCGCGTCGGAGAGCATCAGGCCAAACAGCACATAGTAAAAGCACGCCATGGGGGTACAGGGGTCCACTTCTCCCCGTTTGGGAAGGCTGTAGCCCTCCAGCACCGGCTCCATGGGAGCGGCAAAGCCGTTGTTTTCCAGCGCTACCGGAACTTCCTCGTCCTCTCCCGGTTCTTCGCTTTCCACAAACACGGTGAAGGTTTCCGTCAGCTCCTTTTCCAGCGCGGGAACATTCTTGGCGGGCAGATAGCCAGTGATGATAAAAGTCCGGCGGCTCTGACGCAGAAGAGCCAGCACCTCGTATTTCTCGATACGCATGGCGTAGTAGTCATAGAGGAAGCACAGGTCCTCCCGCCGGTCTCCATAGGTTTTTAGCTCCTGCAAAATCCCGGAGAGCTTTTCTTCCTGTTCCTGCATCCAGCCTTCCAGCTGCTGAACCCTTTCAGACGGCGGCTTTTTGCTGGGGTTTGGAGGCCATGCAAATCCCATGGAACGAAGAGCTGTTTCCACAGCAGCGCTTTCTTCACTGAGACAAATCAAAAATACACAGGTCTGCTGGGAAAGAGTACTGAGTACCTCTACTTCGATGGCGTGTACCTCTGGCAGTTTTTGAGCCAAAGCAATCAAAATCTGCTCCCGGGTATAGGCTTGTGGAAAGGTTCCGATAAACACCGAAGTGGAGCGGGTTCCCTTCATCCGCATGGAGATATCCAGCCCCAGCCATGGGGATAATGATTCTTTCTGGGTTTGCAGACGGAGAATTTCGGCCTTACAGTCCTCCCGGTCACGTTCCAGTTGGACAATCCGGGAAGCGACGGCGCTGATTTCCTTCACCCGCTGCAACCCATTGTTGTATGCTTTCAGAGAAATGGGCTTGCGCCCTTCCAGCATGGCGAGCGGTGATTTTTTCACAGGGCAGTGGACATCCAGAATTTCCAGCGCCCGTTTTGCCGTAGACTGTGTGGACAAAAACTGATTTCGGGCCGCCTGGGTATCCATGGTGGACAGTTTATCCTCATCCGGCTGCTGTGCAATGACTTCCACTGCGCCGCGCCGCTGGAGCAATTCCAGTACGCCTTTCCGCTGGGATTTCAGCCCATAAATGGAAATGCGGCGCATGGGTAATACAGCCATAGTCTCCCTCCTTTAACAGTGTGATATAAAAAGGGCAGCATCAGGACAAAACGACACGGAGAATTTCCCGGACAGCGTCTTTCTGTCTGGCTTTTGCCTGTTCCTTGAGCGCCATGGCCTGCTCTCTGGCCTGTTGCTGAAGGCTGCTGGCAGTATTCTCCGCTTCCTCTTTTGCTTTCTGAAGCTGCTGCTGTTTTTCTGTGATTGCCTGTTTTTCTGATTCCTTCAAAAGTTCTTTTGCGTCCTTTTTTGCCTGCTCTACAAGGGCTGCGGCCTGTTCTTTGGCCTCAGTTTCCCATTGAAGGGCATCATTTTCAGCAAGCAGGACAGATTGAATGGTCGATTGTGCCATTGCATTCACCACCTGTCATATCAGCATCTTTATTTCAGAACGTAAAAACATTCTGTGCAGGATGCTGTATTCT
>DVIY01000172.1 GCA_018710915.1 Candidatus Gallacutalibacter pullistercoris | reverse complement strand
AGCACAACTTTCGTTAAAAATTTAAAACTTTTCCTTTATACAAAACTGGCGCCGAAATCATTTCCGGCGCCAGTTTTGCGTTTTGATTCTATTCACTTTTCTCTTGATTCATCGTAAGATGCAAGGATTTGACGTAAACCCCCTCCCACGCTTCTTTCCACTCTATTTCAATTTGTACGTGTATCCCAGCTTCTGTAAAGCTTGTGCTGCCTGTGGGCAGATATCCCCCCGTCAGGTTTTGAATGGCAAGATGTTCTGAAATCCTGTCAATCTCCCCACTGAATATCGTCACCCCATCCTGTGCACAAATCCATGAAATTGCAGCTACCTCAAGATGTGTGCGGCATGCTTCCCAAAAAGCACCTTCTTCTGAAAATTCCATGTCGAGCGAAACACCGGTAATCACATCACCGTCAAACTGATATTGATAACGCGGGCTGACAGCATCACCCAGTTCGATATAAAAACTGGTGTTGGAAACCTTTTTCTGCCATCTTCCTTCTTCATCAAGATATCCTGTAGAGCTTTCGGTATAAACATCGTAATAACGGTTGTAATTCTTTGCAAATTCTGCCGCTGTAAGATCCCCCCGATAAATAGGAAGAGCCGCATTGGCAATTAAAAAGAAATTCAGCACAAAAATCAGCACCTGTGCCGCCACGTAACCCACTGGACGGAATGATTTCTGATCGCGAAAACGCAGTGCTGTGCCGTATTCCCAGTACAGGGGTTCTCCATCTATATAGCTCTTCCGGCTCTTGTACAGCCGATACAGGTTATAGCCCGGAATACTAAATCCCAAACCATAACGGATTACCTCAAACGTGCGGCGCTGGGCTATCCGATACGATAACAGGGAGCCATCCTGTGCCGTGACACGGATTCCCCAAATCCATTTTCCCAGTGTCGTACCGGTACGCGACAGAAGCAGCGGTTCCACCACCAGCATGACGAGCATGCCTATGATAACAGAAGCCACCTGTAAAAATGCTTCGATTGCATCCTGTGAAAACAGGTGCCATACGCCATACCCCATGATATAGACGATCTCTCCATAGATGGTTAAATCCAAACTTCTGGCAAAATATCGCTTCCACGGATGCGGCTCTTCCCAGTCTGTTTTCCAGTGAAGCTCTTCCTGCTGTGGTGCAGAATGATGCAGGGCCTCCAGATACTCTTCCGCATGCAGTGTCTCATAACTGGCTCCGCTTTCGCAAATCAATTCACAAACCGATTGCGCGCGTTCCAAAGATGATTTTTCCCTTTCCAGACGGCCGCTTTGC
Organism: Candidatus Gallacutalibacter pullistercoris; assembly: GCA_018710915.1. Taxonomy (GTDB): domain Bacteria; phylum Bacillota; class Clostridia; order Oscillospirales; family Acutalibacteraceae; genus Heritagella_A; species Heritagella_A pullistercoris. Next base: position 23,627 of record DVIY01000172.1, on the reverse strand, counting down.
TGACCCATTTCGGCTGAAAGGCTGGTTTCTCCATTTTGCAGTTTTCGAATCTGTTCCAGCGAAAACCCCAATTCCCGAAGCAGGCGGATTCTCAGCAATGTCTGCAAATCCTCTTCACTATATTCCCGATACCCGTTTTCCATCCGCGTCGGATGCAGCAGACCTTCTTTTTCATAATACCGGATATTGGCGCGCGGGATTCCGCTCTTCTCTTCCATCATTTGAACTGTCATCTTTTTCACTCCTTTTCATACGGCGATTTCTCGCCTTTACGGCTTCATTATAAGGGGTGAAGTCCCTTTACAGTCAATATCCGGTATGAAAAAAGGCGTTTTAGACAATCGTATTACTACGGTTTCGTATATTTGCACAGAGGTTTTTGAAACGTCAAAACACTGCTTTACATACAATTCAAAACATGCTATATTGACCTTGATTTCAAACTGCCTTTCAGGGAATCGCTCTGAAGGCAAAAAGGAGCTGTATTGATTTATGTTTGATGGACTGAACCTCAATCTTGGAAACCTTTTCCGTCTGTCGGATGCCAAAACCCGTTCAATCAGTCCCGAAAACTTTACTGGGGAACCCGGTAAAGGCGGTATGTGTGAACTGGAAGATGGCAGCGCCCGCTGGGCAGCACGCGATTTGGGAAAAGGCTGGAAGGTAAATCCTTTCGTCATTATTCCTGCAAAAAGCACTTTTACACTGGCTGATATCGAGGGGCCCGGATGCATCCAGCATTTCTGGATGACAATCCTTCACAACCGATGGCGCAACATCATTCTTCGCATCTATTGGGATGGGCAGGATTTCCCCTCGGTGGAGTGTCCGCTGGGTGATTTTTTCTGCTGCGGATGGAACGAAGAAGAACAGATTACCAGCCTGCCTATCTGCGTGAATCCCCGCCACGCCTTTAACAGCTACTGGCCCATGCCTTTCCGGAAGCACTGCCGTATGACATTGGAAAACCGTGCAGAGGAAGAACTGGTGGTTTACTATCAGGTCGATTATACTTTGACGGAAGTCCCCGAAGACGCCGCTTATTTCCACGCCCAGTTCCGCCGCTCCAATCCGCTGGCTTACCAGACCCCGCATGTGATTCTGGATGGTGTAAAGGGCAAGGGCCATTATGTTGGCACCATCCTTTCCTGGCAGAGCAACAACACTGGCTGGTGGGGTGAAGGTGAAATTAAGTTTTATATGGATGGCGACAGTGAATATCCCACCATCTGCGGCACCGGTACAGAAGACTATTTCTGCGGTGCGTATGATTTTGAGCATCGCGATGAACACCGCTATGTCGATTTCACCACGCCTTATACCGGATTCCATGTGGCAGAACGCCCCGACGGCCTGTACCGCAGCCAGCAGCGTTTTAGCATGTACCGCTGGCACATTATGGACCCCATCCGCTTTGAAAACGAATTGAAGGTCACCATTCAGGCTCTTGGCTGGCGAGAAGGCGGCCGTTACCTGCCTTTGCAGGATGACTTGGCTTCGGTTGCTATCTGGTACCAGCAGCTCCCGGGAACTCCTTTCCCGACGCTGCCTGGCAAAGATGAGCTTGAAGTAATTTAAAAAATAACAAGATTTTATAGCCGGTAATCTTTTGCAGATTACCGGCTTTTTATCGTTTAAAACTGGATGTTTTGCTCTGGTAACAGATTGAAGGATTTTTCTTTACAAGGCCATGAAAACATGATATAGTGATTTTAACTGATTCGGGTAATTTTCACGGGTTTTTGACAGAATCTGTGCTGAAAACATGCATTTTATCGATACTGAAGGAGGATTTCCCTATATGAAACTGGCATTTTCCACTTTGGGCTGCCCCGATTTTGACTGGGCAGACATTTATTCCATGGCAAAAGATTTTGGGTTTGCAGGCATCGAAATGCGCGGCCTGGGCGACAACATCTTTTCTATTAATGCACGGCCTTTTCAAAAAGAAAATCTGCCCAAAACCATAGAGCTTTTACATCAAAAACATCTGGAAATCAGCTGCTTATCCTCTGGTTGTGCACTGAAATATGCTGACCGCCGCGAATCCACCCTCGATGAGCTGCGCCGTTATATCGATTTGGCATCTCAGCTCCATACTCCCTTTATCCGCATATTGGGCGACCTGACTGCTGCCCCCAAGGGCGAAGTGGATGATGAGCTGGTACTCTCCTCTCTGCGGGAACTGGTTCCCTATGCAGAAGAACACGATGTCACACTTCTGGTAGAGACCAACGGTGTTTACGCCAATACTGCCCGTCTTCGCGAGCTGCTGAACCAGATTGAAAGCGACAACATCGGCGCTTTGTGGGATATCCATCATCCCTATCGCTACGCCGGAGAGTCTCCGGAAACGACCGTACAAAATTTGGGGGCTTATATCAAATACACCCATGCCAAAGATTCTGTCGTAGAAAATGGAAAAACAGTCTATAAAATCATGGGTGAAGGCGACCTGCCCATGGATGCAATTATGCGGGCTTTGCGCTCCATCAACTACGAAGGGTATGTTTCCCTGGAATGGCTCAAGCGGTACGCCCCCGACCTCAGCGACCCGGGCATCGTATTCCCCCATTTTGCCAATTTTATGGAACAGTATATGGACCGGGCGGAGGATATTCGCCGGCTGTATGACAATAACGCCAAAACCGGCAAATATGTATGGCCCAAAGAGCACCTCATTGACCTGACTTTCCCCCAGGTGCTGGACCGGATGGTGGAGGAATTCCCCGACCAGTACGCCTTCCGTTATACAACGCTCGATTATACCCGCACTTATTCCGAGTTCCGGGATGATGTGGATACTTTCGCCCGCTCCCTCATCGCCATGGGGGTGCGCCCCGGCGACCATGTGGCTATCTGGGCCACCAACGTGCCTCAATGGTATATCACTTTCTGGGCCACCACCAAAATCGGCGCGGTACTGGTGACGGTAAACACCGCCTACAAAATTCACGAAGCCGAATACCTCCTGCGCCAGTCCGACACCCACACGTTGGTGATGGTGGACGGCTACAAGGATTCTGACTATATCGCCATTATGAAGGAACTCTGCCCCGAACTGGAGACGCTGGAAAAGGGGCATCCCCTCCACAGCAAGCGGCTCCCCTTCCTGCGCAATGTCATCACCTGTGAATCCACCCAAAAGGGCTGCTGGACCTGGGAAGAGGCTATGGCTGTTTCCGAAAAAGTTCCGGTAGAAGAGGTCTACCGTCGGGCTGCTGCTATTGACAAAAACGACGTGTGCAATATGCAGTACACCTCGGGAACCACCGGCTTCCCCAAAGGTGTCATGCTCACCCACTACAATGTGGTGAACAACGGCAAGGCCATCGGCGACTGCATGGACCTGTCCACCGCCGACCGGATGATGATCCAGGTACCCATGTTCCACTGCTTCGGCATGGTGTTGGCTATGACCGCCTCCATGACCCACGGCACCACCATGAGTCCCATTCCCGCTTTCTCCCCCCGTAAGGGCCTTGCCTGTATCAACCAGGAAAAAATCACCGCCTTCCACGGGGTCCCCACCATGTTTATCGCCATGCTGGGCCACGAGGATTTCCCGAAAACCGATTTCAGCCATATGCGTACCGGAATCATGGCTGGCAGCCCCTGCCCCATCAAAGTGATGCGGGAAGTCATCGAAAAAATGCATATGCCGGAGATCTGCATTACCTACGGTCAAACGGAAGCTTCTCCCGGCTGCACCATGAGCAAAACCACTGATTCTATTGAAACCCGCGTGAACACCGTGGGTGGCGCTATTTTTGGCGTGGAATGTAAAATTGTTGATCCCGAAACCAATAAAGAATTGCCTATCAATGTAGATGGTGAATTCGTGGCCCGTGGTTACAACATCATGAAGGGCTATTATAAAATGCCGGAGGCCACCGCTGCCGCCATCGACGAAGACGGCTGGCTCCATACCGGCGACTTGGCCCGGAAGGATGAAAATGGCAACTACAAAATTACCGGCCGCATTAAGGATATGATTATCCGCGGTGGTGAGAATATCTATCCCAAGGAGATCGAGGATTTTATCTACACCCATCCCAAGGTATCTGATGTGCAGGTCATTGGCGTACCGGATAAGGAGTACGGCGAGGAGATTGCTGCCTGTGTAATTTTAAAGCCGGGCGAGACCATGACAGCAGAAGAGCTGAAGGAGTTTGTCTCCACCCATATGGCCAAGCACAAGACCCCCCGGTATGTGGATTTTGTGGACAGCTTCCCTATGAACGCTGCGGGTAAAATTCTAAAGTATAAAATGCGCGAAGAGGCCGTGCAGAAGTTTGGACTTCAGCAGGCAAATTCGATTGAAACTGCATAAGACAGCCAACGGCCCTGCCAGAAAATTTTCTGGCAGGGCCGTTTTCATTTCGTTTATTTCAGCAATTCATCCACATCATATGCATTGGTATTGGCGTACAGGCCCTTGTGGTCACGCAGCTGCAAGCGCACGTAACCTTCCCAGCCCTCCAGCGGGAATTCCGCACGGGTGAGCGTTTCACCCGAACCAGCCAAAAGGGACTTTCCATCACGGCCCTGTGTCAGCAGGAAGATTTTTTCCACTGGGCTGCATTCCACTACCAGACGGTTGTCCTCTACATATAAGCTGTGAATCAGCGGCCCCATGCTGGCATAACTGCGCCCCTCTTTCAGCGCAGCAATTACCGCGTCATGCCGCAGCTCTTCCGCCTGAATCATGGTAAACCCGCCAAACGAATCGTTTCGGGGATCACCAATCGGAAAACGGTCGTGGTTATCATCGGTTGCCAGGCAGTGCACATGATGCCCTGTACGCAGCAGATGGTCATATACCTGCGGTGCATATCCATACAAGCCGTCATGCTCACAGCCATGATTATAAATCTCAAAAAAGTCGAGGTTTTCCAGCGGCACATAATCATGATAGGTTTGCAGGCTCCACCATGGATGGTTATAGCAGCAGAGGAAGCCTTCTTCTTTTCTTGCACGGATATACTCATTCACATTTTCTATTGTATAGTTCTGTTCCGGTATTGGAACTTTCTCTCCGTCGCGTCCTTCAGGGCAGGTATCATAAAAATTCAGGTGGTATACCGGGCAAGTATTCCATCCACCCTCCGGAGATACCGGTGCATTGATACTGGCCTCAAATGATGCAATCGTCAAAAAATCCGCATCATCCAGCTCATGATGGGAATGATATCTCATATGGTCAGTAAACGCTATGATGGAATATCCGCGTTTTTTGTACTCCTCTTTAACCTGTACATCCGTCCACTGGCCATCCGACACAGTACAATGGCAATGCAGATTTGCTTTAAAATACTTCCCTTCGGGAGAAAGCAGAACTTTACGTCCCATGATAACAACTCCTTCCATCCATTTGGAATTTTTTCTATTATAGCAAAGCTCAACTCACAAATACAAGTATTTTTCCAGAAAACAAAAGCAGCACAAAGCCTGTCTGTACCCATAAAACAGGTTTCGTGCTGCTATAAAAACTATCGGATAAAATTGGTGTTTACACGCTTTTCCCTTTCAGGATATTCCACACCGGAAGCTTTTCCCGCTTCGATGCAGCGCAGCATCCAGACCATATTGCGCGCCAGTGTGCGCATAATCTGCATTCCTTCCAAGTCCTGTTTGACTTCATCGGGGGTATTCCCGTGTACTGCATTCCAATACTGTGAAGAAACCACAGGCATGGAAGAAATGGTGAAATACTTGTTGAGCCGATCAAAAGCTGCACTGGCTCCACCCCTGCGGCAGCTTACAACTGCTGCTGCGGGCTTGTAGGCAAACAGGCTGGATTTCCCATAAAACACGCGGTCGAGGAAAGCGGTGCATGCACCTGCCGGGCCGGCATAATGCACCGGGGCGCCTACAATAAAACCATCGGCATTTTTCAATGCTTCTACACATTCATTGACACGGTCTTCGGCAAATACACACTTCTTTTCCTGAAAGCATCCGCCACAGCCGATACAGCTGCGCACAGGTTTATTTCCCACCCAAATTTCTTCGGTTTCAACCCCCAGCCGGTTCAGTTCTTCGGCAACTTCTGTCAAGGCTGTATGGGTACAGCCATACTGGTTGGGGCTTCCATTCAAAAGCAATACTTTCATCTCTCCGCTCCCTTTCGGTATCAAACTGATTCTGCTGTGATTATCCCATGTTTTGATTCCATTGGCAAGCGTTTTTACAGCCCCCAAATCTCGTCTGCATACTGGCGGATAGTCCGGTCACTGGAGAATTTTCCAGCATTGGCAGCGTTGAGCAGGCATTTTCTGGCAAACTCTTCCCGCTTCGCATACTCGCGGTTGGCTTTCAGGCGGGCATCGCAATAGGGGATAAAGTCCAGCAACAGATAGTAATGGTCAGGCGCATGCCAGCTGGCTCCCTCTGTAAGCGAAGTATACAGTTCCTGGAACAGCGTATCCCCATCACCGGAAAAAGTCCCATCCACAAGGGTTTCCACCACACGGCGGATACGGGGATTTTCTTTCAAAATCTTTTTAGGGCAATAACTTGCTTTGATTGCCTCGATATCCTCTACCCGTGCGCCGAAAATATAGTTGTTCTCTTCCCCGGCCTGCTGCACAATTTCGATATTTGCGCCGTCCCAGGTGCCCAGCGTTACTGCGCCGTTAAGCATAAATTTCATGTTGCCCGTGCCGCTGGCTTCGGTTCCTGCGGTAGAAATCTGTTCAGACACATCCGCTGCGGGAATCAGCTTTTCAGCATACGATACGTTATAGTTGGAAACAAAGAGCACCTGCATTTTCCGGTTAACATCCGGGTCATTGTTGACCAGGTTGGCAATCTCATTGATATATTTGATGATGCCCTTGGCACGTAAATAACCCGGCGCGGCTTTTGCACCAAAGAGGAAGGCTGTGGGCGTAAAATCAGTGAGCGTGCCATCCTTCAAGGCAAAATAGATATCCAGAATCGAGAAAGCATTGAGAAGCTGACGCTTATACTCGTGAAGGCGCTTAATCTGCACGTCAAACAGGAAATCAGTATTCAAGGCAAAATGGTCGTGTTCCCAGACATACCGGGCCAGCTGGTTTTTCTTCTCTTTTTTAATCGCCATAAACTGTTCGAGAGAATTGGCATCTCCAGCATAAGGCGTGAGCTTTTTCAGTTCGTCCAGGTTGGTTATCCAGCCATTTCCAATACGGTCTCCAATAAAGGCAGCGAATTCCGGGTTGCAAAGCCTCAGCCAGCGGCGCTGGGTAATACCATTCGTCTTATTGTTAAATCGTTCCGGATACAGTTCATACCATTCTTTCAGTGCAGTTTCCTTCAAAATCCGGGTATGGATTTCCGCTACGCCGTTGGTGGAGTGGGAGGCATAAATTGCCATGCGGGCCATATGTATGGTTTTTCCATCTATAATAGCATACTGCGGCAGCTTTTCCCAAGCAATCCCTTTTTGCACCAGTTCCCGTTTGAGGGCATTGTTCAACATCACTACATAGGGATATACATGAGGCAGGACTTCATTGAACATCTCTTCATCCCATTTTTCCAGTGCTTCCGGCATAATGGTGTGGTTAGTATAAGCAAAAATCTTTACTGCGATATTAAAGGCTTCGTCAAAACTCATCTGCTCTTCTTCGATCAAAATCCGCAGCAGCTCAGGAATTGCAACTGTCGGATGGGTGTCATTGAGCTGTACAGCCCAGCAATCTGCAAAATGAGAAAAATCATGCCCAAATTCTTTCCGATACCGGCGAATAATGCACTGCAGGGAAGCGCTGGAGAAGAAATACTGCTGCTTCAGCCGCAAACGCTTGCCCTCTATGGTAGTATCATTGGGATAAAGGCAGGCCGAAATTGCCTGGGTCTCAACTTGATTCCTCATGGCTTCCAAATATTTTTGCTGGTTAAAAAGTGCAAGATCAAATTCATCCACTGCCTCTGCCTGCCACAGGCGCAGGGTATTAATGGTTTTTCCGCCATAACCGATGACAGGCATATCATAAGGCACTGCCCACACATCCTGTCCCCGGAAGTGGACCTTCTCCCGTTCTTCTTCCCGGCGGATACTCCATGGATCACCAAACTGCTGCCAATCATCCGGAAGTTCCATCTGAAATCCGCATATGAAGCGCTGGCGAAACAATCCATATTTATATCGAATTCCAAAGCCGTCCAATGGGATATCCTGTGTAGCGGCTGAATCGAGGAAACATGCCGCCAGACGCCCAAGGCCGCCATTGCCAAGCGCCGGGTCATCGATTTCATCAAAAATATCAGGAGAAAGGCCGTTTTCCCGGAATAGGGCGAGGGTTTCATCCAAAAGGCCAAGATTCATCAGGTTGGAATTGACCATACGGCCAATGAGGAACTCAGCGGAAAGATAGCAGGCACGGCGGCCCTTTGGGGCAACCTGCCAGTTCTTACAAACACGATTCAATGCAGCACGGCTGACTGCCTGATAAACTGCTTTTACCGGCGCTTCTGAAAGAGGAAGAGGGGTTTCCATTTTCAGTGCGGCGAGAATTTCAGTTTGGAACGGGGTCATAAGGAATCCTCCTTTTATTGATATGTACTCTGCTTTCCCCTTTCATGGGGGCAGACGAAAAATCCATGCACCGTATCAGTTATTCTTTTTCTTTTTTTCAGCTGTTTTCTTACCGCAGCGGCAATACAGCTCTGTTAAATCCCGGATTTTTCCGGCCAGCTCTTCATTTGCGGCGCCTTCTTTCATGCGCCACAGCCAGTTTCCACCCAGTGTAGAAGGCGTATTGATTCTGGCTTCGCTGCCCAGATTCAAAAAGTCCTGCATAGGAACCACTGCCAGATCCGCCACACTGGCAAAAGCTGCCCGGATGAACGCCCATGCACCATCCTGGTTCCGGCGGACGTTCAGGTACTTTTTTGCAAGCTGCACATCCTTACGGCCCGCACTGGTAAACCATCCGGCCGTGGTATCGTTATCGTGCGTACCGGTATATACCACACAATTTTTCTCATAATTATGGGGCAGATAATCGCTTTCCTCACGGGAATCAAAGGCAAATTGCAGCACCTTCATACCCGGATATCCGGAGGCTTTGAGCATTTTTTTCACGTCCGGCGTCAGATATCCCAAATCTTCCGCAATCAGATTCATTTTTCCCAGCTGCTTCTTCACCGTGCGGAAAAAATCGATTCCAGGACCCTTGCGCCATTCACCATTGCGGGCAGTCTTGTCTCCATACGGGATGGCATAGTAGCCGGAGAATCCCCGGAAATGGTCAATACGGGTAACATCAAACAGCTGTACATTATGACGCAGCCGGCGCACCCACCAGGCATAGTCGTCTTTCTTTAAATCTTCCCAGCGGTACAATGGGTTCCCCCACAATTGTCCGTCCTCTGCAAAAGCATCCGGCGGGCATCCTGCCACGTCAATAGGCCGGCAGTCTTCATCCAGCAGGAAAACATCTGTATCCGCCCAGGTATCTGCGCTGTCGAGCGCTACATAGATAGGGATATCGCCAATCAGCTTGACGCCGTTTTCATTGGCATAACGGCGCAGCTTTGCCCACTGGCTGTAAAAATGATATTGCAGGAACACATAAAAATCGATATCCTCTGCCAGTTCTTCGCTATATTTCTTCATGGCTTCCGGCTTGCGCAGGCGGATTTCCTCATCCCACTCAATCCAGGAACGGTTTTCCATAGTCGCTTTTATTGCCATATACAACGCATAGTTTTCAATCCAGAAAGACTGTTCCTTTCGGAATCCTGCGAGTTCCGGTGCATCTTTCCCGCGGGAAAAAGCTTTTCTCAGCAGCAGGAACCGTGCATCCCATATGGCCTTATAATCCACCTGCTCCGGGTTTTTACCCCAGTCATAAGCTTCACATTCCTCTTTTGTCAAAAGCCCCTGTTCACACAGCATCTCAAGATCAATAAAATAGGGGTTTCCTGCAAAGGTGGAAAAGCTCTGGTACGGGCTGTCGCCGTAGCTGGTTGGGCCAATCGGCAGTACCTGCCAGTAGCCCTGACCAGCCTCTTTCAGAAAATCCACAAATTCATATGCACTGCGTCCCAGTGTGCCAATCCCATAAGGGGATGGCAAACTGCTGACCGGCAACAAAATTCCACTTGCTCGCAAATGTAAGCCCTCCTTTTATGTTTTAACCTGTTTTGATAACCGTCGTAGTATTTGTTCCCCATTATACTAGATTTCAGTCTGTTTTTAAACCCATTTACCAAAACAAATTTCTTTTTTCACAAATAATTGTGTAAAATTATTTCATATTTTTTTGTTCCTTTTTATGAGTACGCAAAACGCCTGATTACAGTGCAGTACTGTAAGAGGTAAAATTCTCTTGTGCGGGTGTTACAAAAAATTCATGACTTCCTATAGGAAAGCGCGTATAATTGAATCTATAAATATTTAAAAATGCTGTCTTTCTGACAGTTTGGGTAGAAGGAGGATTCTTTTATGTCCGCTGGAAAAATCCTGGTAGTTGATGACGACCAGAACATCTGTGAACTGCTCCGCCTGTATATTGAAAAGGAAGATTTTGAAGTAGCGGTCGCCAACGATGGGCGCCGTGCACTAGAGCTCTTTGAAAGCTTTTCTCCCGATTTGATTTTGCTGGATATTATGCTTCCTGAACTGGATGGCTGGCAGGTATGCCGTGAAATCCGCAAAAAGTCGCAGTGCCCCATCATCATGCTTACGGCAAAGGGTGAAGTTTTCGATAAAGTGTTGGGCCTTGAGCTTGGCGCCGACGATTATGTGGTCAAACCTTTTGAAACCAAAGAAGTCGTGGCGCGTATTAAAGCTGTACTGCGCCGTATGGGAAAAAATGCGGTCGATTCCGTTAAGGAAGTCAAATACGACAAACTTTCCATTAATCTGACCAATTATGAATTGAAGGTCAACGGTGTGCAAATTGATACACCCCCAAAAGAAATGGAGCTGATTTACCATCTGGCCAGCAACCCCAACCGCGTTTTTACCCGCGACCAGCTGCTGGATGAAGTGTGGGGGTTTGACTATTACGGTGATTCCCGCACAGTAGACGTGCATGTCAAACGTTTGCGTGAAAAACTGGAAGGTGTTTCCGACAAGTGGTCCCTCAAAACTGTCTGGGGCGTTGGGTACAAATTTGAAGTAAAAGAGTAACAGCATGTTTGGGGCCCTGCGGCCCATATATGGAGCTTTGCTCCGGATAATCTGCCGCAAAAGGCTCCGTTTTACAGGAGTACTGCCATGAGCGAACCCAAACAAAGAACACTTTTTAAAAAATATCTGCGTATTACACTCGCAATTGTTCTCGCCAGCTTCCTGCTGTTGGGGATGGTCATGTTGGTGTTTGTTTCCTATTACTGGGAATCTGAAAAACGTACCATGCTGCAAAAAAATGCTGAATATGTCGCTACGATGGCACAGTCCAATGCTATTTATAACGCTTCTGAAAACCGGTATGAGCTCAGCGGCGATATGGAAATCATTATCCGCGGATTTGCAGAAAATACCGATTCCGATATTTTCATCACCGATAAAAACGGGGAACGGATTCTGGGCACTTATTCCGACAGCAAAACCGAAACTTCCCGAACAATCGACCCTTCTGTTATGCGTCAAGTGTTTAATGGCGGTTATCAGGGGCAAGGCACGCTTTCAGGTGTTTACCGTGAAACCTATTATATTGTAGGGCAGCCTGTTGTCATCGATAATATCCGGCTGGGCGCTGTATTCGTAGCTTCCAGTATTCATTCCCTCAGTGCATACCGAATGGAAATCCTGCGGATGTTCCTGCTGGCAGCGATTGCGGCCTTTATGGTGACTTTTTGTGTGGTGTGGGTTTTTTCCTACCAGTTAGTAAAACCTTTGCGCCAGATGTCCGAAGCGGCAAAAAGTTTTGGAGAAGGGGATTTTTCGATTCGTGTACCGGTAACCAGCAATGATGAAATCGGTGAACTTTCGACAGCATTTAACAACATGGCCGCTTCGTTGGCAAGCGGCGAAAACATGCGCCGTAATTTTATTGCCAATGTCTCCCATGAGCTTAAAACCCCCATGACTACAATTGCCGGCTTTATTGACGGTATTCTGGATGGGACCATCCCGCCGGAGCGCGAAGCCTATTATCTGCGCACCGTTTCACAGGAAGTAAAGCGGTTATCGCGTTTGGTACGCACTATGCTGGACCTTTCACGCATTGACAGCGGCGAACTTCGGCTGCGGCCTGCCCGTTTTGACTTGACAAACACGATTTTGGTGGCGATCCTCTCTTTTGAAAAACCGATTGAGGAAAAGCAGCTGGAAATCCGCGGTCTGGAACATGCAGAAAGCCTGTTCGTAGACGGCGATCCTGATATGATTCACCAGGTTGTGTATAATCTGTTCGAAAACGCAGTAAAATTCACCAACCCCGGCGGCTATATTGAAATTCAGGTTAAAGACGCAAGCGACCGTGTTTCGGTTACCATCCGCAACAGCGGCCATGGCATTGAACCAGACGAAATACGCATGATCTTTGACCGATTCTATAAGACCGATAAATCCCGAAGCCAGGACAAAAACGGCATGGGGCTTGGCCTTTATATTGTCAAAACCATCATCCATCTGCATGGCGGAGAAATTACTGTCAGCAGTATTGTAGATCAATATACACAATTCAGCTTCTGGATTCCCAAAAAGCCGGAACCGCAGAATCCCCGGGATGCTTCTGGATCGAATCAGAAGTCCGGTATAAAAAGTGGCTCTGGACAAAAGCGTACTTCTTCAAAAAAGAAAAAGCACAGGTCCGGCAGCCAGAAAAAACGACCTTCTCCTGCACAACACCAATCCTCTGAATCCCTACCCCCCGGAAAGGAATGATCGCCATGACGGACAGCCCGTGGAAAGGCCCAAATCAGCCTGAGCCTTCGCCTGAAAACACCCCAGACTCCTATGCATTTAATTTCCCTGATGTATCGTTCGATAATGCCGCATCCTCGCCCCAGCAGTCCGATGCTGAACAGCAGCCTGCTGCTTCGAATATGCCTGAACCGGAATCAGCTGGTTCACAAAATGGACCGGCTGCAAATTCTAACACTGAAAATCCTGCGCAGTCTTCTGCATGGTATCCGGATGGCCCGGTTCCCCATTCACAGCAAGCCAGTGCCACGCCCCCTCAAAATCCTTATCAGGACCGGCAGTCATCATCCTATTATGATGCCTCTTCTGCTAATACACAGGGCAGCTTTCAGGGGCCGTCACCTTTTCCGTATGATTATCAGCAGCCTCCTACGTATTCTCCCATGGGTGGATGGAATTCTCCCCCTTCCCCTCCGCAACGACCCAGCCCAGGAAAACAGCAAAAAATTTTTCTGGTCCTGATTGCCGGATTGCTGATTGTACTGGCCGTTGGATTTGGCGGTTATTCGGTTTATTCTTCTTTATTCGGTGATCCGGCTATCAGTTCCACGTCTTCTTCTACAGAAGATTTTCTGCCTTCTGTAACACCGGAACCTACCGAAATTCCAGATTCTTCACAGCAGGAATCTTCAAAACAGGAGGTTCCCTCTGTTGGCGAAGGTGGAAACATCGAAATCAATCCTTATCCTTCCGGAGATTCTATTGTTGCTACAGAAATTTACAAAAAGGTTTCTCCTTCTGTCGTAGGAATTATTGCGGAAATAACCGACGCAGACGGAAATACTACCTCTGACCAGGGAAGCGGAATCGTGGCAACCGAGGACGGTTATATTATCACCAACAGCCATGTCATCAATGATTCCCGCGGGACCTCTGTTAAGGTTGTCACAAGGGATGAAACCGAATATCCAGGTGTGGTAGTGGGATATGACCGTACTACCGACCTTGCAATTGTCAAAATTGATGCTGCCGGTTTAACCCCTGCTGAATTTGGAAATTCCGATGAAATGGAAGTTGGCGAAACGGTGTATGCCATTGGAAATCCGGGCGGCTTGAAATATGCCAGTTCCATGACACAGGGCATTATCTCTGCGCTGAATCGGGTACTGGGTTCCAACAGTCAAAACGGTATGACATACCTTCAAACTGATGCTGCAATTAATCCCGGCAACTCCGGCGGCGCACTGGTAAATGAATATGGACAGGTAATCGGTATCAATTCAAGCAAACTGGTTGCAGAAGATTTTGAGGGAATGGGGTTTGCCATTCCTGTCAGCCAGGCACAGGATATTATCAACAGCCTGATGAATTACGGCTATGTAGAAGGCCGTACCCGTTTGGGCATTGCCGGCCGTGATATTTCTGAACAGGAATCTCAATTCTACGATGTCCCTGTAGGTTTCCTGATTCTTGAAATTGATGATGACAGCACCATCGGCACCGCTGGCGGCGCTGTAAATGACATCATCTGTGCAGTCAATGGCCATGAAGTTACCTGCCTGGCCGATATCTCGGGTGAACTGCTTGGATACCATCCGGGAGACTCCATCACACTGACCCTGTACCGGATGCCGGCTGCCGGACAGACAGAAGGTTCTTCTTTTGACATCACTATTACGCTGCTGGAAGACCGCGGCGAAACACAAAGCACTAACTGAGAATTGCATTGGAACTGGGCGGCGGACAATTTTGCCCGCCGCCTTTTTGTGAAGTCGTATGCCGCAGTTGGGCGGCATATACTTTTTTATTTAACTAGAAGGGAATTCATTTATGGCAACCAATTCTTCCAAATTTTCAAAAAATACCTACCGCGTTTTCATTTTGCTGTTGGCAATTGCCCTCGTTACCGTTACACTGGCTTCGTCTTTGCCTTCTAACGACGCTACACAGCAATCCCTGCCCTCTGCGTCAGAAGATCCTGCCCTGCGTGGAGAGGGTGTTGTTGGATTGCTTGAGAACCTTGGCAACATTGAAAAAGGCTTTGCCTTTCATGGCGCTGACTGGTTTTCCTCCAAAGAAGATTTTCTCAGCGGCCTGAATGCTGTTTGGCCGGATGTTTCTTCCGGTAATTTGACGACTGAATATGAAGATGACAGCACCGGTGTTTATCTGACGAGCGGAATGGCGCAGTTCAGCGATTTTGCTTCTTCTGCTACCTTTCGTATTACAGAAACCAACGGGGAAGTCACTGCCTGTTCTTATGTATTCTCTTTTGACATTTCTGAAAAGGAAGAGTATCTCACCGCATTTTTGCAGGCTCGCGAAATGTTGATTGAAACCTATGGCGGCGCGGAGGAAGAAATTCCCGCCTTTAATTCCGAATTGCCCAGCGGCGGCACCTGGTACGGCGCCGACGGCAGCGGGCTTGGCATCACCGATACCAGCATTGAAGGTGAAAGCTATCAGTTTGAAATTGCACTCTCTGCCCCTCATGCGCAGGGCTAAAAAGAACGATAGAATTTCTGAAGAAAGAAGGATATTAACATGATCGGTATTATTGGCGCGATGGAAATGGAAATCGAAGGCCTGCGGGCAAAATTGGAAAACCCACAGAGCGAAACCATCAGCGGAATCCGTTTCGATTGGGGAACCATCAATCAGGTTCCGTGCACGCTGGCCGTATGCGGCCCCGGAAAAATCAATGCTGCTGTTTGTGCGCAGACAATGATTTTGCGGTTTCATCCCCAGCTGCTCATCAATTCAGGTGTGGCCGGCGGTATCGGAAAAGATGTACATATCAACGATGTCGTAATTGCCAATGCTGTTGTGCAGCATGATGTAGACACCTCCCCGCTCGGTGACCCGGTGGGCCTTATTTCCGGCCTGAATATTATCGAAATTCCGGCAGACAAAACCGCCGCTGATGTTCTGACCAAAAAAGCACAGCAGGTATATAAAGGCAATGTGTTTCACGGTATTATCGCTACCGGCGACCAGTTTATGGCAGACCGCGCCAAAATTGCCGCCATTGCAGAGCAGTTCCACGCGATGGCCTGCGAAATGGAAGGCGGAAGCATCGGGCAGGTATGTTATATGAATCAAATCCCCTTTGCCGTACTGCGCACCATTTCTGATAATGGCAATGATGAAGCTGTAGAAGACTTCCCCAAATTTGCACGTGAAGCCGCTGACCGTTCTATCGAGCTGCTGGCTACTGCTCTCCCTGCGTTAGCGCAGGCACTTTGACACAGAGGAGGGTGGCTGCATGAAGATTTATGATATCTCCCGCGAGCTGTTCTCTACCCCTGTTTATCCGGGTGACCCTTCACCCAAACTGGAAAAAGTGCGTCAAATGGCGCTTGGCGATATGTGTAATCTTTCCGGGTTTTATACCGGGTGCCACAGTGCCACACATGTGGATGCCCCTCTTCACTTTATTGACGACGGAAAGGCAATTGACGAAATGCCGCTGGAGCCATTTCTGGGCCCGTGCCGCGTAGTAAGTGCCGAAGGGATTTTGACCGGCGTGAATATTGACGCCCTGCACCCTCAGAAAGGTGAACGGATTCTCTTTCACGGTGGGGCGTTTCTCTCTCAGAGTGCAGCTTTTGCGCTGGGCGATGCCGGTGTAATTCTGGTGGGAACCGATCAGCAGTCGGTGGCGCCTGCCGGTGATGAAAGCGCACCGCATATCGAGCTGCTTTCCCGCGAAATTATACTGCTGGAAGGTTTATTTCTTGACCACGTCCCGGACGGACGGTATATTTTATGCGCCATGCCCCTAAAGCTGCATGAGCTGGAGGCCTCTCCGGTTCGTGCTGTCTTGTGGGAAGAATGATGCTTTTATCCCCGCTATACCCCGTTTTCAGAGGGGTGGCGGGGATTTTCCTTTTGCCGTGCAAAAATTCGGCATGATTTGAAAAATCTGTGGGTTTTCCCTGTAAAATGCCGGTTCCAGGGGAAGATTGTTCATGGATTCTTCTTCCCTTTCGTTTCGGTTCATGGTATAATGTTCAATGTTCGGCAGGTCCTTCCTGCCGGTTTTTTCAATGGAAGACGCACCGCAGCCCCTGCTTTTCTCCAGGTTGGGGCTGCAAAGGTGTACCATGGAGGAAAGAGTATTCGGCTCCAAACGCGGAGCCGGGAAAGTGTGGTATTGTATGAAAAATGTTTTGAGCGCTCTTTTCGGAAATTACAGTAAGCGCGAATTAAAACGTATTCAGCCCACAGTAGACGCTGTGCTGGACTTGGAAGAAAAATACAAGGCAATGGAAGATAAGGAACTTCAAGCACAGACGCAGGTGCTGAAAGGCCGTCTGGCTGATGGTGAGACGACAGATGACATCCTTCCCGATGCTTTTGCCGTTTGCCGTGAAGCGACCCGCCGTGTACTGGGCACCCCTCACTTCCCGGTACAGATTACCGGCGGTATCGTACTGCATCAGGGACGTATTGCCGAAATGAAAACCGGTGAAGGTAAAACCCAGACCGTGCTTTTGCCCGCTTACCTCAACGCTCTGACTGGCAAGGGCGTACATGTGGTTACCGTTAACGATTATCTGGCCCGCCGCGACAGCGAATGGATGGGAAAGGTATACCGCTGGCTGGGCCTTTCTGTGGGCCTGATTGTCCATGATTTGCCTAACAATGAACGTAAAAAAGCATATGCTGCCGATATTACCTACGGCACCAACAATGAATTCGGCTTTGATTATCTACGTGATAACATGGTTATCTACAAAGATCGCAAAGTGCAGCGCGGCCACTTCTTCGCGGTAGTGGATGAGGTGGACTCCATCTTGATCGATGAGGCCAGAACCCCTCTGATTATTTCCGGACAGGGCGACAAGTCTACGGAGCTGTATACGGTTGCTGACCGTTTTGCCCGCAGCCTGACCGTTACCCGTGTGGCCGATCTGAACGAAAAAGAAGATAATGACGAGCTGTACAAAGACTGCGATTATCTGGTCAACGAAAAGGCCAAAACCGCTACCCTCACGCCCCGCGGTGTGAAGAAAGCCGAGCAGTATTTTAATATCGATAACCTCACCGACGCAGACAATATCACGATTCAGCACCACGTCAATCAGGCGATTAAAGCCCACGGCGTCATGCAGAAAGATATTGACTATGTTGTAAAAGACGGCGAAGTCATCATCGTTGATGAATTTACCGGCCGTCTGATGTATGGCCGCCGTTACAATGAAGGCCTGCATCAGGCAATTGAAGCCAAAGAAGGCGTAAAAGTGGCCCATGAAAGCAAAACGCTGGCTACTATCACCTTCCAGAACTTCTTCCGTCTGTACGAAAAGCTTTCCGGTATGACCGGTACTGCCATGACAGAAGAAGAGGAATTCCGCGAGATCTACAAGCTGGATGTAGTGGAAATCCCCACCAACCGTCCCATGATCCGTCAGGATCTGCCCGACGTGGTATATAAAACCGAAAAAGCCAAATTCAAGGCTGTAATTGATGATATCGAAGAGCACCATAAGATTGGCCAGCCTATTCTGGTGGGTACAATCTCCATTGAGAAGTCTGAAGTACTCAGTGCTCTGCTTAAACGCCGCGGTATCAAGCATCAGGTGCTGAATGCAAAGTATCACGACAAGGAAGCCGCCATCGTGGCGCAGGCCGGCCAGAAGGGCGCTGTGACTATTGCAACCAACATGGCTGGCCGTGGTACCGATATCAAACTGGGCGGTAACTCCGAGTTTATGGCCAAAGAAGAGATGCGCCGGATGCAGTTCAGCGAAGAACTGATTAACGAGGCCGATGCTTATTCCGAAACCGACAACGAAGAGATTCTGGAAGCACGCCGTGTCTTCTCTGAGCTGGAAGACAAGTATAAAAAGCAGATTGCTTCGGAAGCGGAAGAAGTTCGCAATGCCGGCGGTTTGTATATTATTGGTACCGAACGCCACGAGTCCCGCCGTATCGACAACCAGCTGCGTGGCCGTTCCGGCCGTCAGGGCGACCCCGGCATGAGCCGTTTTTACCTGTCTCTGGAAGATGATTTGATGCGGCTGTTCAGCGGCGAACGCATCAACGCAATTATGGAACGCCTGAATGTGGATGAAGATACCCCCATCGAATCCAAGATGCTGACCAATACCATTGAAGGCTCTCAGCGTAAGGTAGAAGGGCGCAACTTTGGTATCCGCAAAAATGTACTGCAGTTTGACGATGTTATGAACCGTCAGCGTGAGATCATCTATGGCCAGCGCGACCAGGTGCTGGATGGCAAGGATATGCGTGAGCAGATTCTCAAGATGATCGATGAAGCTATCGAGCATAATGTCAACCGTTATTTGCCGGATAGCAAGGTGCATGATAACTGGGATCTTCCCGCTCTGCGCGAGCACTATATGGGCTGGATGATTACGCCGGAAGAATTCCAGTACTCCGGTGAAGAGCTGGAAAATCTGGAGCCTTCTTATCTGGTAGAAAAATTGCAGGAGCGTGCGCATCTGATTTTTGAAGCACGCGAAAAGCTGTTTGGCGAAAAGATTATGCGCGAACTGGAACGCGTCATCCTGCTGAAAAACGTGGATACACTCTGGATGGACCATATCGACGCCATGGAAGAACTCAAGCGCGGCATCAATCTGCGTGCTTATGCACAGCATGACCCTGTAGTGGAATACCGCCTGGAAGGCTTTGACATGTTCGATGAAATGATTGCCTCCATCCGTGAAAATACCGCCCGTATGATCTTGACGGTACAAATCCGCCGCCAGGAAGAACCCAAGCGTGAAGAGGTTGCCAAACCTACCGCTACCAGTGCTGACGGTACAGACACCAAGCGTCCTGTGCGCAGCAATAAAAAGAAGCCCGGACGCAATGACCCCTGTCCCTGCGGCAGCGGTTTGAAATACAAAAAGTGCTGCGGTAAAAACGAATAATTGAAACTTTACAGGCTCTGCCGACATTCAATCGGCAGAGCCTGTTTTTTATCTGTGACACGCGAAAATGTTTTCAACATATTTTTAAATACGTGTGGAAAACAAATTCCCCGCACAAGCAAGAAAAGCGCATCACAGCTGTTCTGTGATGCGCTTCCCTAAACTCCTCCAAAGCCGGCGCCTATACGCCTGCCTTCCTGTTTTTCGACGGCCTTTTACCTCCGAAACAGACTCTTTATGTATAAAGGCTCAAATAACGGACTCCTGCACCTGTTGCGGGTGGGTGTCGTACTGTGCCATATACAGCTTATAATAATAGCCTTTCTTCGCCATGAGTTCTTCATGGTTACCGCTCTCCAGAATTTTTCCCTGTGCCACATACATAATGCGGGTACAGCTCTTAATGGTGGAAAGACGGTGCGCGATAATAAAGGAAGTACGGCCCTTCATCAGGGTATTGATTCCCTCCTGTACCAGCTGCTCGGTTGCAGTATCAATCGATGAAGTTGCCTCATCCAGCACCAGGATTTTCGGGTCTGCCAGCAATGTACGCGCAAAGGCAATCAGCTGTTTCTGGCCCTGTGAAAGCCCGCCGCCGCGCTCTTTGACTTCCGTATTGAAGCCAAAGGTCATGGCGTTGATGAATTCATCCGCATGCAGCAGCTTTGCAGCCTGCTCCACTTCGGCATCGGTAGCGTCCAACCGTCCATACCGGATATTGTCTGCAATCGTGCCGGAGAAAATGAAACTATCCTGTAACATGATGCCCATCTGGCTTCGCAGCGAGTGGAGCGTCACATCCATCACGCTTTCCCCATCAATCAGCACGCGGCCATGCTCAATATTGTAGAAACGGCTGATCAGGTTGACGATAGTGGTTTTTCCTGCACCGGTAGGGCCTACGATTGCAATGCTTTCGCCCGGATTGGCGGCAAACGAAACGTCATTCAGAATGGTCTGGCCAGGCTCATATCCAAAGGTCACATGGTCAAACTCTACCTTGCCGGTAATGGGCGGCAGCTCATGGGCATCCGGCTTATCTTCAATGATTGCCGGTTCATTGATGGTTTCGAGCACGCGCTCCAGATAGGCAATCGCGTTGATAAAGGTGTTATACAGGTTTGCAAGGTTGATAATGGGCTGCCAGAATCTGGAGGCATAGGTGCCCATTGCAAGCAGCACGCCAAAAGAAGCCATGGGATGGAACCAGTAAGCACCCGCAATATATACCAGCGAGAACACGATTTGCGAAACCGTTTCTGTGGTGAACCATACCGTATTGGAAATGTACACGGCGCTCATCCAAGTACGGCGGCGCTCATTCATCACGCGGTCAAAAATTTTCAGATTTTCATCCTGACGGGCAAATGCCTGCGTGACACGGGCACCTTCAATGGATTCCTGCGCAAATGCGTTTACATTGGAATTCTTATTGGAAAAAGCCTGCCATGCACGGCGCTGCCGGGGTTTAATCAGAATAACAAAGAATGCGACCACCGGCAAACCTGCTACGGTAATACCAGCAAGCGGCGGGCTGACCTGGAACATGAACACCACGATAAACACGATGTTGATAATTTCAATGATAAAGTTCAGAATACCATTGGACAGGGCATCTGATACCGAGTTTACATAGTGCACCACACGAACCAGAATCTTTCCATGCGGACGGTTGTCATAGTACGAAAAGGGAAGATCCTGCAAATGGTCAAAGAGGTCTTTTCGCAGGTCATAGACAATATTCTGACCTACCTTTGCCACGATAACAGTACGCAGCGCATTAAACCCGATGTTTACCAGAATTGTTACGGTCAAAAGCCCGCTCAGCCGCAAAAGCAGCTGCATATCTTTATCGGGAATCGCTATATCCATCGCCTGCTGGATGAGCATGGGGCCTGTCAGGCCGATTACACTGCCCACAGCACTGAGCAGCAGCGCCATAACCATCCACCACTTATACCGGGCGACATACACCATAACCTTTTTCAGGTTTTCAAAATTAAATGGAGCCTCCAGCTCTTCATCTACATCAAAACGATTACGCGCCAAGAGGGGTCACCTCCTCGATGCTGTTCTGCAGGGCCCAGATGCCATAATAATAGCCGCGCTTTTCCAGAAGCTCCTCATGGGTACCCCGTTCAATAATTTTACCTTCGTCCAAGATAATAATTTCGTCCGCGTCCTGTACGGAGCTAACCTTCTGTGCAATCATAACCTTTGTGCAGGGGAAGGGCAGATTGCGCAATTGATGCTGAATATATTTTTCAGTCTCCATATCCACAGCACTGGTCGTATCATCCAGAATCAGTACCGAAGGCTTCATAGCGATAGCTCTCGCCAGAGAAATACGCTGCCGCTGACCGCCGGAAAGCCCTACGCCGCGCTCACCGATCAACGTATCATATCCATCCTGCATCCGGTTGATAAAACCATCTGCATCGGCTGCTTTTGCACAAGCGCGCACTTCATCAAAAGTCATGCTGGTATCGCCGTATGCAATGTTTCCTTCCACTGTATCAGAAAACAGGAATACATCCTGCATGGCCATAGAGACACTCCGCCGCAGGGAGTTCAGCGGAATCTCTCGGACATCAATACCGTCAATGGAAACGCTGCCGCTGCTGACATCATAAAAACGGTTCAACAGGTTTACCAGCGAAGTTTTGCCGCTGCCGGTCGTTCCCATCACACCCAGCGTATGGCCTGCCGGTACATGGATATCAATATCCTCCAGAATGGTATGGCCGCTCGCCTTCAAATTCACATGGTCAAACGAAATTTCGCCGTGCAGCCGGTGATCCGGCTCTTTTGCAGCCGCATGATCGACAATAGTGGGCTGTGCATAGAAGATCTCGATAATCATGGAGCTGGATGCAGAAAAACGCTGGATATCGTTGATAATCATAGCCAGGTTTTTCAGCGGGTTGGCCAGAGCCCATGTAAGAGAAGAAAACGCCATCATCTCACCTGCGGTCAGTTCACCATTCATCATGAAGATACCGCCCGCCAAAAGAGTAATCACCGTCAAGGATTGTGAGAGGAGGTCAATTACCGGCGTAAACTTTACGCCAACATAGGTTGCCTTTAAATTGCTCTCCCGAAATTCCTGGTTCTTCTCATCAAATTTCTGCTTCTCAAACTCTTCACGGGCAAACGCCTTTACGACACGGTTTCCTTCAATATTTTCCTGTGCTACCGTATTCAGGGAGGAAAGACGGGCACGCAATGTTACATACATGGGATGAATAATCTTGGAAAAAACACGGGTAATGATCAGGATAAACGGCGTAATTGCTGCCAAACACAAAGTCAGCTTCCAGTTCACCGTGAAAAGGTAAATCAATGTGACCAGAAAAATAATGATGGAATCCACACTCATGTAAGAAATCCATGCCAGGCTGTGACGAATCATATCCAGGTCATTTGTCATACGGGTCATTAAATCTCCGGTGCGAATCCGGTTAAAAAAGATATGATCCTGATTCTGAATCACGTCAAACATTTTCCGACGGATATCGTCCAGCATCTGCTGGCTGTTTTTTTCCAGACAGATTACCATAATATACCGAAGACTCAGGCGGACTAGCTGGACTGCCATCATGGCGCCCAGCAGCGGCAGCAATAACGCCGTATTCTGTGGGGTAATTACTTCATCGATCAATCTCTGCGAAAGCATGGGGTTAATAATGAGCATCGCGGAAGTAACTGCTGATAAAATCAATCCAATCACAAACAAATGCCGTTTTTTGCCCATATACTTCCACAGCCATTTGAGTCTGAACATACAACTCCTCCTCTTTGGCATTTCCAGAAAAGGCCGAGCCTTTCCCGTGGAATTTGGATTTTACAGAAGCTCCCTCCTGCTGCAAAACCGTTTCTGTTTTTGAGCGAAACCATCATAGCACCTTATGAAA
>DVIY01000171.1 GCA_018710915.1 Candidatus Gallacutalibacter pullistercoris | reverse complement strand
CTGAACCTCATGCAGATATTCATTCCATACTGTAACCCGGATTGCCATTTATTTTCCTTCCTTTCAAAAAATTATTCAACAGTCTCCCACACGCCGGTCTCTGCGGAACGGATGACCGCATCCACTGCGTGCTGGTTTATCTGCCCATCTACAATGTTGGCAGCCAGCCCATCGGCTTTGCCGTTGATGATGTCTGCAAAAGACTGCATCTGGTCGCTATAATATTCCTGCGGAATCGGAAGCTTGGAGAAAACATGTGTCTGGCCGTTAAAATGGCCGATACAGACCGAAATTTCATCCACATCCGGTGCCGCATGGTCAAGCTCGTACTGGATTGCGCCGTCGCTGCCATACAGTTCCATCGTCTGATAATTGCCCCGGCCAAAAGCATACCGCGTAATACGAAAGGTAGCCGCTGTACCGCCGTCCATTTCTGCCATATAGTTCGAAAAATCATCGACATCTACCTTGCCGGTACCAGAGCCGTCTTCCAGTTTCCGCTCGTGGATAAAGGTACCCGTATGGCTGACCAGCCGGGTGTACTCCTGCCCGGTGACAAATCGGACGAGATCCAGTGCATGGCTGCCCAGATCGCCCAATGCGCCGGAACCGGTACGCTCCCGCACAAAGCGCCATTTGAGGGGAGTCTCACAGAAAGGCAGTGCCCAGGCCTGATAGTACTGCATATCCACATGATACAGCTTACCGATTACGCCGCGGCGCACCAAGTCGCGTGCATAGCGGGCAGCAGCCTTAAAGCGATAGGAGAAGCACACCATGCTGGGCACATGGTTCTCTTCTGTCACGCGTGCCAGCGTGTCGGCCTGCTCGCTGGAAAGAGTGAGGGGCTTTTCTACAGCATACGGCTTTCCTGCACGGGCTGCTTCCAGCGCAATTTCAAAGTGACAATCATTGGGGGTAGAAATATCCACAGCGTCCACATCCGGGCAGGCGATCAGATCATGGTAATCGGTAAAGCAATGTGCTTCATCCACACCATAATTCTCTCTGGCCCATGCCAATGCTTCGGGGTCAACGTCACAAACCGCTACCAATTGCAAATCCGAGCTGCGCTGAATGCCCGGCAAATGTACATGACGCGAAATTGCTCCAATTCCAATGCTTCCTACACGAATTACTGCCATTTTTCTCTCTCCTTTTTTTTGGGCGGGCGCCCATCTTTTCTCATTTTTGATTCCGAATCTTTTATTCTGCACGGCGCAATGCACCGCGAACATTCACTGCACTCACCACAAACTGGGGAAGCTTCCGATATTCCGGGAATTCCGGCGAGCCCATACACTCATATACGCCGTCGCTGCGGAACACCTCCAGCAATTCATCCAGCAGTTCCTGTGCATACTCTGGTTTCTCCTGATGGAATACTTGCCAGACCCATCCGCTGGCAGTTGCCCAACAGGCACCGTTCTGGTATTCCCCATGTGGAATTTCGATCAACAGTTTTTCCCAACTGGCCCAATCCGGCAAATGGCTTACCTGTCCACGATACAGATAGCGGCCCCGGTTTTGTACCAGCCAGTCTGCTGTGCGCTTTCGAATTTCCTCCGGCAGGGGGAATTTTTCTGCCAGCAAATATGCGCTGCCCCAGATATCCGGCTGCCTGCACAGCCCGTCTGCTGCCATGAACAGCCCCTCTTTTTCGTCCCATAGCTGTGGAAGGGCTTTTTCAATCTTTTCTGCCCGCTCTGCATAAAGGCGGCCGTGTGCATCGTTGCCCTGAAAACTGTCATACAGCGACTCCATCATGCGGCAGGCTCTCCAATACAGCACTGATTCCATCAGCAGCCGCCCCGTCTTGCAGACTGTATCGGTAAATCCATACGGGGAATGAGGTTTTTCCGGGGCATTCCAGACCAAACCATCTTCGCTCAGTGGGATACAATCCATACCGCGATCCAGAAGAGGCGCCCACTCCTGGAATGATGCAGTGGCCTTTTCCTGCGAGACCAGTTCACGGCACCAGGTATTTACCGAAAAAATCAGGAACGGCGTGTTGTCCAGATTGGCTTCCCCCACCGGTTTTCCCTTTTCCCCGGCGGCGTATACGGCTTCTCCGCTGGATTCCACACGGTCAGGGAACCAGCCGTCTTCCCGCTGCCCCCGCAAGACAAACCGGATGCAATTTTCTACTGCATCTGCCCCCAGCAAGTCCCCGCAATATTCTGCCATATATCCCAGATCACGCACCCAGAGCGCATCATAGTTGGCAACTCCATCCGGGGTAAAAAGCACAGTACCGTCAAAGGCAGTTTTCCGGCATCCGTCCAGCAGCTGCCGGCACAATGCGGTCAGTTCTTCCATCTGTGTCACACGTTCTCCTCCTTCCGCTCAATCCATACGGCGCTGTGCCCCATCAGCAGAGTATCATCCGCCATTTCATATTGAAAATTCCTCTTTCCAGGATACGCGGCACAGCTCCACGGAGAAGAAGTATGATTGACAATCACCCAACCATCTTCAAAAGAGGCGATTTCGATTCCCTTTTGCACAGGCCTATCCTCTGGGAATACGGTGCGAACCAAGTCATGCACTGGGTCGTGTTCCGCCACACACAAAGGATACAGATCACGGTTCCCGTACTGTTCCGGAACGGCTCCGGTTTCTTCCATCAGGTACTCTGCGCCATACCACATGCCCAGAGAGGCGACACGTCCTTCGCCAAAGCCAAAAACTGCCGCGGCGCACTCGCCGGAGTCCTCATACTTGATTAGCGGTTCCCCATGATCGTCACATTCATAACTTTCAAAGAAAATTCCGCCCGGAATAATGCCCTCTCCACGGTAACGC
This sequence comes from Candidatus Gallacutalibacter pullistercoris, assembly GCA_018710915.1. Classification (GTDB taxonomy): domain Bacteria; phylum Bacillota; class Clostridia; order Oscillospirales; family Acutalibacteraceae; genus Heritagella_A; species Heritagella_A pullistercoris. Next base: position 4,976 of record DVIY01000171.1, on the reverse strand, counting down.
ATGCACTCCCGCTCATGAGGTTTAGCCTGAATTCCAAATACACGGTGCAAAACGGGATGGCCCGCACTGACCAGCAGCAAGCCGCCCTTGCTGACAAAGTCATGCAGTGCCTTTTCAAGCTCCGGTGAAATTTCTTCCTCATAACAGGAATCTGCCGGAATTGCCAGCACACGATACTGTCCTATTTCTTCATATTGAGAGGGATGCAGGACATCGGTATTCAGTCCCAAATCGCATAAGGCCTGATACCAACCCAGCAGATCGCGCCGCCGCTGTGCGTTGCCTGCACAGTCATACGGTTCTGTCAATGCCATTTGTGCCGGGTAGAGCACTGCCGCCTGACGCAGCCGCTTGCCGTGAATCTGCGGGACAGCTTCTTTAAACCAACTGCTTCCTGTACGTACCGAAGCGCGGAAAGGATCTCCCAGCTTATGCATGACACCACCGTCATCCAATCCGCCGTATCCATAACTGTAGCAGCCGCCTGCACCGGCTCCTGCTGCCATGCCGAACATTTCAGCCGGCGCAATCACCTGATAGAGATCTTCGTACAGATATCGTCCCAGATAGAAACCGACTGTAAAATCCCGTCCAAAATTCATACAGCGGATCATGCTGTTCTGGCAGGAAGAAGCATAGGCTGACGGGTGTGCGTTTTCGAGCATGGGAACTGTGATAAACGTACAGCAATCCACATACGGCGCAATACGGTACGGATCAATCCCTCGTTGGCAGGTATCCCACAAACTTCCTGCCTCTCGGCGGAAATGCGGCTGCGGGGCGATATTGAGGAACATCCCCCACTGGGAAAGAATTGGGCTTGTGTAGAAACGCGCATCCAGCTCGTGGATTTTTTTCTGCATGGAACGGAAATAGTCTACCAGCTCGTCTGCTTTCCAGCGCAGTGCGTCTGTATAGCGGACATACAGCGGCGTATGCTTCCGGAAGTCCTCTTCTGTGGGTATCCCCTGTTCTTTGCTCCAGCGGTACATTTCAGGCGTAATATGTGCAAAATCAACTGCATCTGCTTCATAAGCCTCATTAAAAGCCTGTATGCTCTGGTATTTTCTTTCCAGCCAGCTGCAATAACGCGAAATTCCTTCTTCATCATAGCTGAATTCTACCACAGGGTCCCACATGCTGCAAACCGGAAAGCGCTCCCCCTGTGCGGAAGCAATCCGCAGCGCGCCTTCACTGTAGCACCGGTATAATCCACGCAGGTGTTCGATCATGGATTCCTGCGCTTTTGGCGACCAGTATTTGTACCATTTTCCGTCCTGCCCATCCGGCGCCATAATGCTCTCGCCATAGACCGGCGGGCTGTAACGGATATTGGGGTACAGATTATCTCCGTTGAGATAAATGGCCAAAAACCACCAGGACATCCCTGCCTGTTTGATTTCTTCCATCATGTGTTCCTGCGCCGCAACATATGGGCTGGCTTCTCCACCGGCACAGCGGTCAAAAAAGTCCTGCCATGCTTTGGTATCCAGCAAAATATTGTTGAACCCCATGTCGCGAATCGCACGGACACCCTGTGTACGGAATTCCGCCGAGCTGTAAGCCGGTTCAAAAAAATTTCCGAACCAGAGCCCTACAAATGGCTCCTTCCCTCTCATCTCCTGAATCATTGGAAAAACTTCCTTTCTTCAATATCCTCCGCAGTTTTCCAAAAACTGCTTTTCACCCAAAAAACGGGGGAGTGCCTGAAAAGCACTCCCCCGCAGCAGGCCGTTAGCCCTTGACACCACTGAAGGCAATGCCTTCGATAAAATATTTCTGTGCACACAGATATGCAACAAGAATGGGAACCACCGAAAGTACCGAACCGGCCATTACCAAGTTCCACTGGGTAGTATAAATGCCTTTAAAGAAAGCAATTCCCAATGTCATGGTGTACTTTTCAGGCGAAGTCAAATAAATCAGGGGTCCCATATAATCGTTCCAGGTGTTCATCAGGGTAAACACGCCCAACGTGAGCATTGCGGGCACCACCAATGGCAGCATAATACGCCAATAGGTGGTAAAAGGGTTACATCCGTCAATTTCAGCAGCCTCTTCCATTTCTTTTGGAAGGCTGATGAAGAACTGACGCAGCAGGAATACGCCAAATGCCGAGAAGAAGGCCGGCAAAATCAGCGGGAAATGCGTATCAATCAGATTGACCTTTGCAAACATAACGTATGTAGGAATCAGCGTTACCTGCGTCGGTACCATCAGAGTACCAATGTAGAAAAAGAACATTACAGAACGTCCCTGGAAACGGATTCTGGCAAAAGAATACGCTGCCAGGCTGCTGAAAAACAGTTGCCCCAAAACAACAAAGAATACAATTTTGATAGTATTAATCATAAATTGCAGCATGGGCTGCTCTGTAAAGATCTGCACATAGTTTTCGAAGCGGGGAGGAACCGGAATCCACACCGGAGGAATCTTGACAGCATCATATTGTTCTTTCAAAGAGCTGGAGATCATCCACAGGAAGGGGACAACCATAATAATACCGATAATAACCAGCAATACATACATCAGTACACGACGTACAACATCGCCGGGTTTCTTTTTCTTCTTGGTTATATCCATCGTTGCAGTCATCTTTCTCCCTCCTTATACAGTTGCTTCAGCCCACTTTTTAGAGCTGCGGTTTTGAATCAGCGATACAATAAACACCAGGATAAACAAAACATATGCAGCTGCGCAAGCATATCCCATCTTGTAGAACTGGAAGCCGTACTGATACAGATGGAAAGCGATAGTACGTGTTGCATTGACGGGGCCGCCGCCTGTCATGATATTTACCTGATCAAAGACCTGCAATGCACCAATCAAAGCCATCAGTGTGACGAAATAAGTCGTCGGCCCAATCATGGGAACAGTAATTTTACAGAACTTCTGAAAAGCATTGGCGCCATCAATCGTGGCGGCCTCGTACAAATCATGGGGTACGCCCTGTAATCCAGCCAGGAAAATGGTCATATTATACCCCAGGCCTTTCCAGATGCTCATAATAGCAATGGAAACCATTGCCATTTCTGTACTGGTCAGCCAGGCCACAGACGGCAGGTTCATATACCCGAGCAGAGTATTGAGCAGGCCGCCGTTTTCTTCATACAGCATACTCCATACCAGAGAAACTGCTACCATAGAAGTAATAACCGGAATAAATACCAAAGTCCGGAAGAAAGAAATTCCACGAATCTGGCGGTTGAGCAGCACAGCCAACAGAAGTGCCAGGATAATACCGGCCGGTACGGTCAGCACTGTAAACCACAAAGTATTGAGAATAGCGACAATAAACTGCTCATCCTGAAACAGGTTGATATAGTTCTCAAACCCGATAAACTGCATTGTGGAAATAACGTCATAATTGGTGAAGCTGAAATACAGGGACATTAGAATCGGCACCAACATAAAGGCCACAAATCCCAGAAAGTTGGGAAGGATGAAGAGATATCCCCAGAAGTTCCTTCTTGTCTGTATCTTACTTTTGGTTTTCACATGACTTCCCTCCTGTTCAGATTTTACATTTTGAGGATAAAAGGGGCGGCTGCCGACCCATGAGTGAGAAGGCCGCCGCCCAAATGGGATGCGATATCAAGCAGATTATTCTTCGGCTGCCAGAATCTTGTCTACTTCTGCAGCTGCCTTATCCAGAGCTGCCTGTGCATCGTCTTCCTTGTCGAACATATAGCTCTGCAGGTTGATGCCCATTGCATTCTCGATCTGCGGCCAGGAAGGAGTGAACGGACGGGTCTTGGAAGCTTCCATCTGATCGGAGAAAACCTGCAGGAAGTCGCCATATTTTTCGTCATCTGCATAGAAATCCTTATATTCAGGCTGCGGAGGAACAGTAATCCAGTTCTCCCAGAAGGTCTTGGTGAAATCGGAGCAGCACAGATGGGTCAGATAATCATAAGCTTCCTGCGGATATTTGGTGGTGCTGAAAATGACCACGCCTTCGCCGCCAACAACGGTGGTAGAAGCTTCCTGAGAAGCATCTTTCTTCGGAATAGGAGCTACGCCAAACTTATCCTTGAAGTTTTCGTCTGCCAGGAACGGATTCAGGTTCCAGGGGCCGTCGATAACCATTGCGGTAATTCCGGAAGTGAAGCGGTTTACGCCGGTAGGAGCAGCCTGCAGGGGAACACTCTTATCTTCCTGAACCATGGCTTTCCAGAATTCCAGTGCCTCGACACCTTCAGCAGAATTGAAGATTGCCTTGGTACGGTCTTCATTCAGGAACTCGCCGCCGTTGGTCCACAGGAAGGGCATCCAGTTCCAGGTGTAACCACCGTTCTTGTCATAAACAGGCAGATCCAAACCATAGATGTTCTTATCTGGGTTGGTCAGCTTTTTAGCTGCATTGCGCAGGTCATCCCATGTCCAGTCGGCATTGGGCTCTTCCAGACCGGCATTCTTGAACATTTCCTTATTGTAGAACAAAGCCAGGTTATTAGAAGTGATACGCAAGCCGTACACATCGTCCTTGTATACCATGGTATCCCATACGGAATCGTAGAACTTATCCTGATACTCTTCAACGCCGTATTCTTTCAGACCCAGCAGCTTTCCCTTTGCGGCCAGCTGAGTGCTCTGCACACCAGCATCACAGAAAGCCAAATCAGGCGCGTTACCTCCGGCCAATGTTGCCTGAATTTTGGTGTTGTAGGAATCGGAAGCAATCGGAACCGTAGTCACTTCTACGCCGGTTTCCTCTTTGTAAGCCGCTGTATCTTCCTTAATCTTGTCAGCGCTGGCTTTCTCCCAGCCATACACCCAGATTGTCAGCTTTGCATTGGATTTTCCATCGCCGGAATTTCCCGAACCACCGCTTCCGCCGCTGCCGGAATCTCCGCATCCAGCCAGCGCAGAAAGTGCAAGTGTTCCTGCCAGAAGAGCTGCCAGTAACTTTTTGATTTTCATGAAACCTCATTCCTTTCTCAAATATATAATTATTTTCTATAGATTTTCGTTCA
>DVIY01000170.1 GCA_018710915.1 Candidatus Gallacutalibacter pullistercoris | reverse complement strand
AATGTTCCCTCATCCAGTGCATTTCGGATTTTTTCCATAAGAGTATTATAGAAGTACAGATTATGCAGCACGCTCAGGCGCATAGCGAGCATCTCCCCTGCCTTGAACAGATGGTGGATATACGCACGGGTAAAATTCCGGCAAACCGGACAGTCACAAGCCGGGTCCAGTGGGCTTTCATCGAAGGTATACTTGGCATTCATCATATTCCGCACGCCTTCCATGGTAAACACATGTCCGTGACGGGCGTTACGGGTAGGCATTACACAGTCAAAAATATCGACACCTCTGCGAACCGCTTCCAGGATATTAGCGGGTGTCCCTACTCCCATCAGATAGCGTGGCTTGTCCTCCGGCATATGAGGCGTAACCGCTTCAATAATCTGGTACATCACTTCTGCTGGTTCTCCTACTGCCAGCCCACCAATGGCATAGCCATCCAAGTCCAGCTCGCGGATACGTTTCATGTGATCTACACGAAGATCCTCGAAAGTACAGCCCTGATTGATGCCCCACAGCATCTGATGGGGATTCAGCGTATCGGGCAGGCTGTTGAGACGGGTCATTTCAGTTTTGCAGCGTTCCAGCCAGCGGGCAGTACGGGCACAGGATGCCTTCGCATATTCATAGGTAGCTGGATTCTCCACACACTCATCAAAAGCCATGGCGATAGTGGAACCCAGATTGGACTGGATACGCATACTCTCTTCCGGCCCCATAAAAATTTTGTGACCGTCAATATGGGAAGCAAAGGTTACGCCCTCTTCATTAATATTGCGCAGCTTTGCCAGCGAGAACACTTGAAATCCGCCGCTATCAGTGAGAATAGGGCCATCCCATCTTGTCATGGTGTGCAGGCCGCCCAGCTTTTTTACAGTTTCATCACCAGGACGCAGATGCAGGTGATAGGTATTACAAAGCTGTACCTGACAATGGACATCCTTCAAGTCCAATGCAGAAACAGCACCCTTAATGGCGCCGCAGGTGGCGACATTCATAAAGGCGGGCATTTGAATCGTCCCATGTACAGTGGTAAATTCTCCACGCCGGGCAGCGCCTTCCTGTTTGATCAGTCGATACATATTGTTTTCCTTTCTTACAAGTCTTCTTCTCCCTGTTTTCCCGGCAATGATGGGGTAACATACAGGGTTTTATACTGCACATAAATTACCATACCGGGCTTAGCACCCTGCGGCTTATTCACATGACGTACCTGAGTGTAATCCACCGGCACCTGGGAGGAATCCTTTCCCCGGCTATGCCAGGCAGCAATGCAGGCAGCCTCCAGCAAGGCCGTATCCGTAGGCTGCTTTCCGTCCGTCACCAGAATGGTGTGCGAGCCGGGAATATTCTTTGTGTGGAACCAGATGTCGTTATTATTGGCCTGCTTCAGGGTCAATTTATCATTTTGGCGGTTATTTCGACCTACCAATACCCGGAATCCATCGCTGGTGGTAAATTCCAGCGGAGCCGCAGACGGAGCGGTTTTTTGCTTGCCTTTACTGCGCAGCATCCGAATATATCCCTGTTCCATCAATTCATGACGAATCTCGGTCAAATCTTTTTCCGTTTCAGCACGCCCCAGTTCGTCCAGCACAGAATCCAGATATTCTACTTCTTGCTGGGCAAAGGCAATCTGTTCTGTCAGCTTTTCTTCTGCAACCTTTGCTTTCCGGTATTTTTTATAGTATCGCTGGGCATTTTGATTGGCATTCAGCGCTGGATCCATAGGGATGGTGATTTCAGGCATTCCTTCTTCATAGAAGTTTTCCAGCGCCACAGAAGGAACGCCTTTCTCAATGCGGTACAGGTTGGCACTGAGCAGGTCGCCATAGACCCGAAGCTGATCGCGTTCGGCACACTGGCTGAGTTCCCCCTGCTGAATTGAGATTTTACGGGTCAATCTCTCTGAAGAGGTAGTGATAACTCGAAGCAGATCTGCTTCCCGCACCCGCATCCGTTCTACCCGGTCACGCTCGGAATAGAAGTCATCCAGCAGCTGAGAAAAAGTCGGCGCAGTGCGGACCAATGCAGACGTACCGTATTGTGTGATATTCATAAAAGAGATATCCATGGGTTTGTGCTGGGCCAGATTCACCACCATATGGGGTGTGCCGGAAACTTCCCGTGCGGTCTGCTGCAGCTGTCCCAGGAAGAACACCAGCCGTTCCCGCTGGCTAGGGGTGAGTTGTTTCGAGAACACGTCCTCTCCTCGTCCTACAAGCTGCTGCATTTCCCGGCAAACGATAGGAGAAACTCCCTGCAATACCGACAACAGCCCTTTGGAAAGTTCGCTGTCTCCGGGACGGTTTTCTAAACGTTCCAGTACATCAGATACCTCTGATTCCAACAGGTTCAGTTTATCCTGTGCCGGAGGAAGATGATAGGTCACTCCCGGCAGGATCAGCCGTTCGGAACTCATCTCCGCGTCTACCCGTTTGAGAGCATCCAGAATCTTTCCATTTTCATCCACAAAAATTACATTACTGTAGCGGCCCATAATCTCTACAATGAGTTCCAACCGCACATGGTCGCCCAGCTCATTCACCGCGTCAAAAGCAAACCGCAGCAGCCGTTCCAATCCAGGTTGTTCTACTGATAAAAGCCGGGCACCGGTCAGGCGCTTTCGAAGCAGCATGCACAGCATGGGCGGCTGCATGGGGTTTTCCGGCAGACATCGGGTAAAATGAGCACGGGCACTGTTTACCCGCGCAGAAAGCAGCAGGTGAAACCGATCCCCTCGGGTACGCAAAGTAACAATCAGTTCGTCCCGGCTGGGCTGATAAATTTTATCGACGCGGGCATCTACCGCCCGCTGAGAAATCTCGTTCTGCAAATGATGCAGAAAAATACCATCTAAGGCCATGTTAAATCCTCCCTTTCCGGGATATGGTTAAAATCAGCAGAATTCTTCCGGTGCGGTGTTGGCCTCTGCAATCAGCCAGTGCACGTGGGGAAACTTCTCTGCCAGCTTTTGGACAAGCAATGGAAGGACTACCGTTTCTGTGTGGAAATGTCCGCCCTCAATCATGGTAGCGCCAAGCTCTCGAGCCAAAAGAAACTGATGATGCTTGACCTCGCCAGTCACAAAAGCATCTGCGTCTTCCGCAAGAGCAGGTTCCAGATAATCAGCGCCGGCGCCGCTGCAAATCCCCACTGTTTTTACTTTCCGATTTCCCGGCACAAAACGCACGCCATCGCAGTGCAGCGACTGCTTTATATGACGGGCAAAAGCATCGGGTTCCATTTCTTCAGGCAATTGTCCCACCATCGCCTCAAATCCGCAGCCATGCGGACAGATTCCCCGACAATCCACCATTCCAAGCGCCTGAGAAAGAGCCACATTCACACCGCTGTCAGGAGCCATATCCAGATTAGTATGGGCACAGATTGCTGAAAGGTCATAATGCGCCAGCAGCCACGGGACACTGTTCTTTTTCAGTTTGCGCAGAGGCGCAAAGATAACCGGATGATGGCTGACAATGAGTTGTGCGCCCTTTTGTACAGCTTCCTCCACTACCGGAGCGGTAATATCCAGCGCCAGCAACGCAGTTTTCACTTCCTGTGCACCGTCACCAGCCAGCAGGCCGGGATTGTCGAAATCCAGTGCTTCCGCAAAAGGCGCAAAGGTATTGATGTACTCGTAGATTTCCTGAACCGAAGCCATTATGATTCCTCCGTTTCCATTCCAGCCATTTTTTCCAGTTGGCACAAAGTCCGTTCAATTTTTTCAGCACCCGCTTCGTCCTGACGGTGGCGGCAGCCGAGCAGTTTTTTGGAAAGACGATGCATCACTTTCCGGATATACTCCTGTTCTTCCGCAGTTTTTCCAGTGAGCAAACCAATATAAGGATACAGCTCCTGATTCTGAAAAGAGTCTGCCTTTTCAGGTGCATAAGATACCAGCATAACGGAATAGATTTTTCCTTCGCTGCGGACACATTCTTCCCGAATCAAAGCAAAGCCATTTTCCTGCAACCAGAGACGAAGCTCTTTGGCTGTGGTCATAGGCTGTAAAATCAGACGCTTTGTTTCATCTCTGACCCATGGCGCCTGATGAAGAATTTCTGCAATCAGCTCCCCGCCCATTCCGGCAATAATAATATCGTCAGCATCTTCGGGCTGTACATCTGTCAGGCCGCTGGAAAGGGAAAGGCGAATTTTATCTGCCATTCCATAACGGGTGACGTTTTCCCGCGCACGTTCCAGAGGCCCTTCCCGGACATCTACCGCCACGGCACGGGGGCAAATTCCCATTGATACCAGCCATACCGGCAGATAAGCGTGGTCTGTACCGATATCTGCCAGCTTGGCATCTTGGCGAACCCAATCCGCGCACAGCTGAAGCCGTGGATCCAGTTGAAATATACGCATAGTGAAAACCCCTTTCCCCTTTCAAAACGGCAACTGTTTGCTGCACTTCCTGACACAAAAAACCGCCCGGCAGACAGTCCCGCACAGGGATACTTCTACCGGACGGCAACCATCTGAAACACAAACGGCAGATTATTTGCCCTCAATGTGTGCGTTCAGCTTTGCAACCAACTCGTCAACGCTGACACCGTGTACCAGGCAAGCCTGTTCCAGTGTTTCGCCACGAGCAGAGGGGCAGCCCAGGCAATGCATTCCCATCTCCAGGAAGAAGGGCGCAGTGGTGCGGTCAATGTCCAGAATATCGCCAATAATGGTATCTTTTGTAATAGCAGCCATTGTTACATCCTCCACTTCAATCATTTTAAAAGGCCGGTTGATGATTCTTATTCTTTAAAAATATATTTTCCAAATGAATAGATTTCATCCATAAAAAGCGAAACCGGCAAATTTGAGAAAAACAGCCCCTCTCACGGCAGGGTGAAAGGGGCTGCGATACACAGAATTATTCCTCAGAAGCCTCTTCCTCAACGGTGTCTGCCTTCTCTTCTTCAGCAGCAGCACGGATGGACAGGGAAACGCGCTTCTTCTCGAAGTCGATCTCAGTGATCTTTACCTTCACCACGTCGCCAACCTTCAGCACATCCTGCGGCTTCTCAATGCGGTGATCAGCGATCTGGGAAATGTGAATCAGGCCATCGATGCCGGGAATGATGCGGGCAAATGCACCAAAGGTGGTCATGCCGACAACAGTCACATCGCAGATGGTGCCTGCGGGATATTCACGCTCCAGGATGTTCCAGGGGTTGTCCTCGGAACGCTTGTAACCCAGAGAAATCTTGCCCTTCTCGCGATCCAGGCCCTTGATGTAAACCTTCACGGTATCGCCAACGTTAACAACCTCGGAGGGGTGCTTTACACGGGTCCAAGACAGCTCAGAGATATGGATCATGCCGTCGATGCCGCCCAGGTCAACAAATGCGCCATAAGCAGTCAGGGACTTCACAACACCAGTGTACTCCTTGCCCTCTTCTGCGGTCTCCCAGAACTTCTCAGCCTGAGCCTTGCGCAGATCTTTCAGAACAGAACGGATGGAACCGACAGCACGGCGGCGAGAACGGTTCACTTCGATAATGCGGAACTGAACTTCCTTCTTCAGCAGCTCGTCCAAGCTGTCTCCACGGGAAGCGGTAGCCTGAGAAGCAGGGATAAATACGCGGATGCCATTGGTAACAGCGATCACGCCGCCCTTAATGACCTCGGTGACAACACCGGTCAGAACCTCCTGGCTCTCTTCAGCAGCAGCAACAGCTTCCCAGCCCTTGATGCTGTCATAGCGCTTCTTGGAAAGCATGATGGTGCCTTCCTGGTCGTTGGTGCGCATGATGAGCAGATCCATCTCGTCACCGATCTTTACCACATCCTCCGGCTTAACATTCGGATCGGCAGAGAGCTCGGATACGGGAATAAAACCAGCCTGCTTGCGGCCAACTTCCACCTGAACCTCGTTCGGGGTAATACCGACAACAACACCGTGAACCTTATCGTCTGTATTAAAACTCTTGAGAGATTCTTCAAGCATCTCCGCAAAGCTGGATTCGGTTACCTCCGTAGAATTTTGAACAGCGCCTTCAATGATTTCAGTCATGGTAACTAGTACCTCCTTTATTATGCTTGCAGGTGTCGAGGCACCTGCAGTGATACCGACGTTTGCGTCCGAAAGAACAATGCCCGATTCATGCAGAAGCGGACGCAGCTCTGCAGCGGTTTCTATTAGAAACGTCCGGCAATACGGGGAACAGACCTCCTGAAGCTTTGCCGTATTGGAGCTCTGCCTTCCACCAATCACAATCATCAGGTCGGACGTTCTCGCCAATGCAACAGCTTCAGCCTGCCGCTGAGCGGTCGCATTACATATTGTACCAAAAATCGAATCGTTTGTATATACCTTTTCGATTATTTCCAAACAATTTTCCCATTCCAAGCCATTAAATGTGGTTTGTGAAACGACACAAACCGGCAAATTAAACAATTCTGGGTGGTTATAGTTGATTTCTTTTAGTTCATCACGGTTTTTAAATACATAATAACGTGTATTGCAATGCCCTAAAATTCCCTCTACTTCGGGATGATGTGCATCTCCAGCTACCAGCACAACCTTCCCCTCAACAGAAGCTTCGCGGACGATTTTATGAATTTTGGCCACGAATGGACAGGTAGCATCCGCGCAGTCAATGCCGCAGTTTTTCGCCCGGTCCATTACCTGCTGCGGTACACCGTGGGAACGGATAACCAATGTACCTCCGGCGGGAACTTCTTCTGGTTCAGAAACAATCTGTACGCCACGCCCGGAGAGTTCTCCAACCAACTGGGGGTTATGAATGATTGGCCCCAGCGTGTAAACCTGTTTCCCCTCTTCCAACAGTCGGTATACCATTTCCACCGCGCGGTTTACACCGAAGCAGAACCCCGCGCTTTTGGCTAATCGAATACTCAAGTATTTTCCTCCAACAGTATATTGATTTCTTCTGCAATCCGCCGTGTCAGCTGACGGATCTGTATTTTTTCAGAAAGCCCTTCTTCTTTATAGAACATGATGGGCTTTCCGATTCGCACTTCTGCCTTTGAAAAAACGTGTGCTTTTCCGTGAATACGAATACACGCCGGAACCACCGGTACCCCGGCATGTACAGCAATCAGTGCTGCACCAGATTTAGGTCGGAACGGAACACCTTCCGGTATACAACGCCCTTGCGGGAAAATCCCGAGGACTTCCCCGTTTTGCAAAATCTGGCAGGCCCGACGAATCGCTCCCAGATCAGCAGAATCCCGCTCCACCGGAAATGCACCCAGTTTTCTCAGCAGCCATGCAGCGAACTTCCCATGTTCGGTAAAAAGCTCTGACTTTCCCATAAAGCGTACCGATGATCTCCGTTCCCCTTTTTTGGGGAAAAGCGGCCAAGATGCCGCAGCCAGAAAACACGGGTCACAAACGGAACGATGATTGCTGCAAAGAATAAAACCGCCTTTCTGTGGAAGATTTTCCCGTCCAGTAATCCGAAGAGAAAAAACGATTTTTGCAAGAGGAAACAAAAGCCATCTTCCAAAACGATACAGCATTTGCTTCCCCCTTTCAGAATCAATTTTCCTTCTTCAGAACCAGCATATCCCGTTCACGCATTTCAGCAATCCGGCTCATTACCAGCCGCGACGCTTTGCGATAAGAAGAGATATTCCCATCTTCAACACCAAGCTCTTCCGGTAAAATCAAATCTCCACAGGATATGGCAACTTTCTGGAACGCAGATGGAACCTTTCCTTCCGGTGCTGTAATGCACATAGGAAGAATCGGCGAATGAGTTTCGTGGGCCAGAATCACCGCACCGGTTTTGGGCTTCAGCAACTGACCAGTACGGGAGCGGGTACCTTCAATAAAAATCCCAACAACTCTTTCTTCTTCCAGCAAATGGCGTGCAGAAGCCATGGCATCAACATCGCCGCCTTGTCCCCTGTGTACAGGAAATGCCCCCAATGAGCGAATGACGCCGCCGACAAACTTGTTTTCAAACAATTCTGCTTTTGCCATATAATTGATTTGGCGCTTGTGTACGGAAGAAATAAAGATAGGGTCTTTCATTGTAAGGTGATTACAACAGATGACAACCCGGCCTTTTGGAGGCATTTTTTCCGTGCCATTCACAATCAGTGGATTTCCGATTCGAAAGATGGGGGGGACAATGACTCGGCCCACCTGGTATAATGGAGTATGCTTCATGACTTTCCCTCATTCCCGGCAATCTGCGCTTCAGATGCCTGTATTTCTGCTTACCAAAAGCAGGGGGAAAAAAGCTTATATTCTTTTCTCCCACAATCAATAAACATACTACATATTATATACCGTCTTATGATAAAAAATCAAAGCTTTTATTACAATTTTTTGTAAACGATTTGCAAAATCTGTTCAACTGCCCCTTCCAGGTCACAGTTGCTGGTATCCACAATCACAGCATCCTCTGCTGGAACCAGAGGTGCAATCTCACGATGGGAATCCTGATAATCGCGCTTTTGGATATCTGCCAGCACTTCTTCATAAGTGACCGGCTCCCCTTTCTGTTCCAATTCCAGGCAACGGCGGCGTGCACGTTCTTCAGCGGAAGCAGTCAGGAAAATTTTCACCTGTGCATTTGGCAGCACTACGGTACCGATGTCACGGCCATCCATCAGGACATTATTCTTTTCTGCCAGCGAACGCTGCAAATTAAACAAAAACGCCCTCACCTGCGGGATTGCCGATACACGGGAAGCTGCCATGGAAATTTCCGGCGTGCGGATATACTCTGAAACATCTTCTCCGCCCAGAAATACATGCTGGCCATCTTCACGGAATCCCAATTCAATCTGGACACCTGCAAGTGCAGCGGCAACCTTTTCCGGTTCTTCCATAGGAATATGGTTGCGAATCATATACAGGCCGATTGTGCGGTACAGTGCACCGGTATCCACATAAATAAATCCCAGTTTTTTCGCGGCTGCTTTGGCAGCGCTGCTCTTTCCTGCACCTGCAGGCCCATCAATAGCAATTGCAAACATAATCAAACGCTCCTTTTTCTTATTTATTCCAACTGTCTGCTGCTAATATTCCACTAGCAAATGCAATCTGCAAATTAAAACCACCGGTATAGGCGTCCACATCCAGCACTTCGCCTGCAAAGTACAGGCCGGATATTTTTTTTGATTCCATGGTTTTGGGATTAACTTCCCGTACAGAGACACCGCCAGCTGTGACGATTGCCTCTTCTACCGGCCGGAATCCCATCACCGTAAAAGTCATTGCACGAAGCACATCAGCCAACTGCATACGCTGCTGGCGGGTAATCTGGTTGCACTTGCTTCCTCCTGGAATTCCCGAACGGGTAATAGCCACCGGAATCATTTTTCTGGGAAGCAAGGCGCCCAGAGAATTGGAGAAATCACGGTTGCGGTTTTCCGTCAAATCACGCTGCAACCGCGCGTCCAGTTGTTCTGGCGAAAGCGCTGGTTTCAGGTTCAACGAAATACGGTACCGGCCAGGTGCCATATCGCGCATATGGGCGCTGGCACTCAGAATTACCGGGCCGGACAGGCCGAAGTGCGTAAAAAGCAGTTCGCCGAAATCTTCATAAATGACTTTCTTTTTCACGGTATCGCGCACTTCAATTGCACAGTTGCGCAACGAAAGCCCCTGCATTGCACGGCAGTCTTCCACTTCTTCTGTGCACAGCGCAACCAGTGAAGGGCGTATCGGTACGATGGTATGGCCGACGTTTTTCGCCAAACGTACCCCATCCCCATTTGAACCCGTTCCAGGATAGGACGAACCGCCACAGGCAATCAGCACACGCGGTGCGGTATATTCTGTGTGGTCTTTCAATCTCACACCACACACAGCGCCATCTTTTACCAGAAGCTTTTCTACCGGACATTCCGTTCGCAGTGTGACATGGTTGCTTCGTACAAAATGTACCAGAGCATCTACAATATCGGATGCATGGTCAGATTGTGGGAAGACACGGTTTCCGCGCTCTACCTTAAGCGGCACCCCCAATCCTTCGAAAAACCGCATGGTATCTTCTGGGGCAAAGCGCGCTAACGCACTGTACAAAAACCGTCCATTGGTGGGGACAGATGCAATTACCTCTTCTGGCGGACAGCTGTTGGTTACATTGCAGCGTCCCTTGCCCGTAATCATCAATTTTCGTCCCGGGCGCTCCTTCTTTTCCAGCAGCAATACCCGCATTCCATTTTGCGCAGCAGTGCCTGCAGCCATCATCCCAGCTGCCCCCGCTCCAATGACGATTGCGTCAAACTCATATGTCTGATTCACGTTGTGTTTCCTCATCTACCTTTTCATACACGCCATAACGCTCCCAAATCTCTTCCAGACGCAGCAGATTCTGGCTGACTGTTTCTTTTTTGCGAATCGCCACCGTAACAATAAAAGCATTAATCAAACTCAAAGGGGCTACCAACGAATCGACGAAGGAAGCCATATCACTGCGGGCACGCAGCACATACTGTGCAGCTTCCGCCAATGGAGAAAGCGGGCTGTCCGTAATGGCAATCACTCGCGCTTTACGGTCAGATGCCAGATGCAGTGCTTTTACTACTTTTCTGGAATATCGCGGGAAGCTGATGCCGATGACCGCGTCTTCTTCCCCAACATTTACCATCTGCTCAAAAATTTCTGCTTCACTGGTGCAGTTGACCAGCTGAACATTTTCAAAAATTAGATTCAAATAATATGACATAAATGTCGCCAGCGCATGTGAGCTTCTTGCGCCGAGAATATACACCCTGCGCACATTGGTAATCGCATCCACTGCCCGATAAAATTCTTCATGGGAAGTTTCTTCTATGGTTTGCCGGATAATATCAATATCCTGATTTAATACAGCGTTTAAAAGCTGTTCCGGTTCCAGATTTTGAGAAGTAATTTCCAAACGTTGTACACTGGTCAGGCGGCTGCGAATCATCTCCTGCATGGCACGCTGTAATTCCGGGTATCCCGAATACCCGATTTCTGTTGCAAAGCGAACAACCGTGGATTC
>DVIY01000169.1 GCA_018710915.1 Candidatus Gallacutalibacter pullistercoris | reverse complement strand
CCGTCTTTTTAGTATGGGGCTTGAGCCATCCTGAATATTCACCTATTCCAACAGTTCCTGCATGGTTTTCACCAGAATTTCTCCAAAGAGCTTTCCTGTATAGGCAGCTTCTTCCCGTGAATTTACTTCTGTCCCTACTTCGAGCAAAAGTGAACCCGGCGTCAAATTTTCATTATAAACACGATTGCAAAAATTGATAGGGCGCGCCAGACCAGGATATAAATCGGCTGTCGTTTTCTGAAGCCGCAAAGCCAGCCTGAGGTTTTCTTTCCAATTGGGAAAACCCAGGGTCCCGTCATCATCACAGCCTGCAAGCAGCATAAACTGCGCAGCTTTTTTATCATTTATTACGGCGGTAGGCTTCATCCGTTCGCCATCGTTCCCTCCAATTGCATCGCGATGGATGTCCAATGTAATTTGAATTGAGGGATATTTTTCCAAATTTTTTTGCATCGTTTCTGCAGAACGCGTATAACCGCCTGTATATGCAGGATAATCGTGTACGGTTGTATCATGAATTACGCCAAAACCGGCAGCTTCCAGCTCCGCCTGGATAGCGTTGCCTACCATAACAACGCTTTCATTTTCATCCTGGCTTCTGGTTGCCGTCCCTTCATAGAACCATGCGCTCTCTTGCGGCAAATATGATTCTGTGGTATGTGTGTGGTAAAGCAAAACCATAGGCGTTCCGTCATTTTTTATTTTCAAATCGAGAGGCTCTTTTAATTCCTTCTCGAAATTTGGGTTTTGCTGGGTACTGTTGCGTATGGAAAAATTCTGCACCTGTGTGCCTCCCCCAATCTGTGTTTCCACAATGGGATAAGCTTTTTCTCCGGGCTTTGGGGTTGGAACAGGGGTCGGCTCTGGGGTGGCAGTAGGAGAAGGGGTCGCAGTTGCCGTTGCTGCCGGTTCGTCATTTTCTATTTGTCTCGTTGCTTCGAGTCCCTTTTCACTTTCTGCATATACCTGCTGTGCTGCAGCAGGCAACAGCAAATCTGCCGCCGCAACCGCTGCCTGGCCTCCATCCATAGCCGGCCAATATTTGATTCCAAAACTGCACGCTGCGGTGAGAGCGGTAACTGCTGAAAGCACTCTTGATATCATATTTCGTGCCATGCTGCTATTCTCCTCCTGCTATTTTATCATTATCCTTAACAAGATACGTCTGCAGATAGAGCAATAGAACCTGTGCATAAAGAACACCCGCATCCAAATAATGGATACGGGTGCAAGCTGTCATGATTACTTTCTCTCATCAAAGGGGATATACGGACGCTCGTCCTGTACAGCACGATATGCCGGACGGATAATTTTTCCTGCATTATTCAGTTCTTCAATACGGTGTGCGCTCCAGCCGGAAATACGGGCAATCGCAAAAATAGGCGTATACAGTTCCAGCGGCAGATCCAGCATGCTGTAAATAAAGCCACTGAAAAAGTCCACATTTGGGCTGACGCCCTTATAAATCTTACGTTCCTGTGCAATAATCTGCGGTGCCAGACGTTCAACCGTGGTATACAAATTGTATTCTTCCATACGGCCCTTTTCTTCCGAAAGGCTCTTTACAAAAGATTCCATTACTTTAGCACGCGGGTCAGACAGCGAATAAACTGCATGCCCCATACCATAAATCAGACCGGCCTTATCAAAAGCTTCTTTATGCAGCAAACGGCGCAGGTAAGAGGACAGCTCTTCTTCATCTGTCCAGTCTTTGACCACCTGTTTCATATCTTCAAACATCTGCACAACCTTAATGTTTGCGCCGCCATGCTTTGGGCCTTTCAGCGAGCCAAGTGCTGCTGCAATCGCAGAATAGGTATCGGTACCGGAAGACGAAACCACATGGGTTGTAAAAGTAGAGTTATTGCCGCCGCCATGCTCTGCGTGTAAAATCAGGGCAATATCCAACACACGCGCTTCCAGCGTGGTATACTGGCAATCCGGCCGCAAAATCCGCAGGATATTTTCTGCTGTAGAAAGCTCCGGAAGCGGAGAATGAATATACAAACTCTGACCATCATGGTAATGACGGTATGCCTGATAGCCATATACAGACAGCATGGGGAACAAGGCAATCAGCTGGATACACTGGCGCAAAACATTCGGAATACTGATATCACTGGCAAAATCATCATAAGAATACAGTGTCAGCACACTTCTGGCAAGTGTATTCATCATGTCACGGCTGGGGGCCTTCATGATGATGTCCCGCACAAAGCTGGTAGGCAGGCTGCGGTATTTGGCAAGCAAAGCATTAAACTCTGTCAGCTGCTGCGGAGTAGGAAGCTCTCCGAAGAGCAGCAGGTATGTAGTCTCTTCAAATCCAAAACGATGGTCACGCACGCATCCACGAATCAGATCTTCTACGTTAATGCCGCGATAAAACAACTGGCCTTCACAGGGCACATCTTTTCCATCAACATTTTTAGTAGAACGGATTTCAGAAATCTCGGTCAGGCCAGCAAGGACGCCCTTACCGTTCAGATCGCGAAGGCCGCGCTTTACATCGTACTTCGTATATAGTTCCGGGTCAATCTTCCCGTTCTTTACACACAACTCAGAAAGATGCACAATCTCCGGGGTAATCTCAGAATACACATTTGCCATTCGTACTTCAGTCCTTTCTCATTCGCAGGCATCGCTGTACCCGATACCAATATTTCATTTTCCTCGCCATATAATTATTGCTCTTATTTGAGTAGTATAACACACTTTTGTAAAAAA
>DVIY01000168.1 GCA_018710915.1 Candidatus Gallacutalibacter pullistercoris | reverse complement strand
CCAGCGTATGGATGGACTGGTTAATCAGCACGCCGCCGCCCTCTGTCTTCCAGGTGCCGCGCCAGCCGCTTTCCGTGTAATAAGGCACGTCGCGCTTCCAGGTAACAAAAGCTCTTGCGCCCAACACTTTGCCAAAAGTATTTTCTGTCAGGAAACGGCGCACAACCTGCGTGCCGGGATTATACCGGTTCTGGAAGCTCACGCCCAGCTGACGCTCCGGGTGCTGTGCCAGCACTTCCCGAAGCTTCGCCTGCTGTTCTTTCGAGATAGCCGGGGGCTTTTCCATCACCACATCCAGTCCTTTTTCCAGCACTTCTATCGCCATGGGCACATGCAAATAGTGCGGCGTACAGATGTGCAGCGCGTCCAGCTTCTCTTTTTCCAGCATTTTTTCCAGGCTGGCATAAGCATTTCCGCCCAGCCTGCCTGCAAATTCTTCCGCCCGCTCCGGACGGATATCGGCAAAGGCTGCCAGCTCAATTGTTTCCATATGGTGCAGCACTTCTGCATGCACATGGGCAATGCCGCCGCAGCCAACAATTCCAACCCGTTTCACAAACGAGCCCTCCTTCCCAACTCTTGCAAATCAGCAGAGAAACCGGTAGGGGAAATCCCGTTTCCGGGTTCCCCCTGCCTCGTTTTACATACTCTTTATTTTCTTTCAGAACCGTAGGTGCCGTCTACATCAAAGGTAACGGCCTCTTTTTCCTCTTTCTTTTTGGAATTTGCACGGCGTTTATTCAGTTCTTCCAGGAAGTGCTCTTCATCCAGCGGCAGCTCCACTGTCTCATCCAGCCAGGAAGACAGGTGCATCGCATTGGAAAGGGTCAAGCCATTGATGCCCTCTTCTCCACCGGCCACCAGCGGCTCGCCGCG
Source organism: Candidatus Gallacutalibacter pullistercoris (assembly GCA_018710915.1). Taxonomy (GTDB): domain Bacteria; phylum Bacillota; class Clostridia; order Oscillospirales; family Acutalibacteraceae; genus Heritagella_A; species Heritagella_A pullistercoris. The sequence goes on along the minus strand of DVIY01000168.1, from coordinate 1,908 downwards.
CAGGATATTGGCGGCAAAGGCCTTGAGCACACCGTTATGCTGGGGATTCTGTCCGTCGGTTTCCACCTCGATGACTTCCATCTCCGGCTTCGCAAAGCCCTGCGGGCAGGTGTAGCAGAATTCGCGCTCGTTCTGTGCCAGTTTATACAGAGTAAGCTTATCATTCTCGCAGACCAGCTTGCCCATCTCCAGCGTAACTTCAAAACGGTTGGTGCCGGGAGCGTCGCCGGTGGTGGTGACAAATACACCAGTTGCGCCGTTGGGGTACTCCAGATAGGCGGTCACGTCGTCTTCTACTTCGATATTGTGCCACTTGCCCTCATGGCAGAAAGCGCGCACACGGCTGGGCATACCGCAGATCCACTGGATCAGGTCGAGGTTGTGGGGGCACTGGTTCAGCAGCACGCCGCCGCCTTCACCGTCCCAGGTAGCACGCCAGGAACCGGAATCATAATAGGACTGGGTACGATACCAGTCGGTGATAATCCAGTTTACACGCTTGATAGCGCCCAGCTCTCCGCTATGTACCAGCTCGTGCATTTTGCGGTAGACACAGTTGGTGCGCTGGTTGAACATCATACCGAACACTTTACCGCTCTTCTTGGCAGCTTCATTCATCTCGCGCACGATTTTAGTATAAACACCTGCGGGCTTTTCGCACATGACATGCAGTCCCTTTTCAAACGCACGCATCGCCAATACGGGGTGCTGGTAATGCGGCACGGCAATCAGCACAGCATCGCAGATACCGCTGTCAATCAGGTCGTCGCCCTCGGTGAAAATCTTCACGTCATCCGGCAGATTTTCTTTTGCCCAATCCCGGCGGGACTGTGCGCGGTCAGCGACGGCTGCCAGCTTCAGTTCCGGTACATCGCCGTTTGTAATCCGTTTGGAATGGTCGGAGCCCATATTACCTACGCCAATAATTCCAATTTTCACCTGTTCCATTGTCATTTCCTCCCAGTTCATCCGCTCAGCGATAGCCAAGGGTATTCAGATAGTCATAGCTGCTCTTCAGGCAGTCAAAGGGGCTTTCCCCATAGCAGTCGTCCTGCTCTACCAGTGCATATTTGACACAGCCGGTTTTTTCAAAGGCTTCCATGATTTTGGGGAAGTTCAGGTTGCCGCTGCCTACTGCGGCCATGCGGGGTTCCCAGCCCTTTACGCTCATGTCTTTCAGGTGCACACAGGGAATCCGGTCTTTCAGAAGGTCAATCCATTGATAGATATCCGCACCGCCAGCCTGTACCCAATAGGTATCCAGCGTGAAGCCCATTTCTTCTGCGGTGAAGTCCTCCATCAGCGTTTCAATAATACGCTTGCCACCGAACTTTTCAAATTCGATATTGTGATTGTGGTACATGAACTTCTTGCCTGCTGCTGCAATTTTCTTTGCCGGTTCCTTATAGTCCATGGCAAAGTGTTCCAGCCACTCTTTGGTGCGGTATTTATCGGGCATCATGCCGATACCAATATAATCGCAGCCCAAAATGTCGTGCTCTTTAATCAGGGCGTCGGTGTCATTCAGGATGCGGTCTGGTTTGCTGTGTGTCAACACGATTTTCAGACCAAATTCGTCGCAGGTTTCACGGATGAATTCCGGACGGATGGGGCCGATTGCAGAAAGCTGCACGGTTTGATATCCAATTTCAGCTACCTTTTTCATGGTGAAGCGAAAATCTTTTTCGTTTTGCAGGTAGTTGCGGAGTGTAAACAACTGTGCGCCGATCATCATAGATAATTCCTCCCTTACAAAATGACTGCATATTCTTTCGCGGCTCTTTTATTTCCGGGGAAAATTTCCACGGGTTTTTCTTACCCTCAGTATAACACGCCTTTACCAGGGAAACATTGCGAAAGCAGAGGAAAACATTGCAAAAAACGCGATTTTATTTTATAATAATATCC
>DVIY01000167.1 GCA_018710915.1 Candidatus Gallacutalibacter pullistercoris | reverse complement strand
GTGCAGCTCGCTGCACACCAAAATCGTTCCAACGACTTACCTATGCGCCCTCTCGGCTGGCTCTCCCCGAAAGAAAAACTTGCTGCTTTCTTTAAATCTCTCGCTGTACAAGATGTTTGACAAACCTACATACAGCGCTTTTCTCAGAGAAAGCTGTTATAAAATGGAGGAATGTTGTTATGAAAATCGGACAGTATATTTTGGCGCTTGACCAGGGGACTACCAGCTCCCGCGCTATCCTTTTCAACTGCTATGGTGAGATTGTCGCCGAAGGGCAGAAGGAATTCCCGCAGATTTACCCACAGCCGGGCTATGTGGAGCATAATCCGGTGCAGATTCTGGAAAGTCAGCTGTTTGCCATTCGGGATGCCATGAACCGCGCAGAAATTTCTGTGGAGGACATCGCTGCAATTGGAATCACCAACCAGCGCGAAACCACGGTAGCCTGGGATGCGAAAACCGGAATTCCCATCTGCAACGCGATTGTCTGGCAGTGTCGCCGCACCGCCGGGCTTTGTGAACAGCTGAAAGCCGAAGGCTGGGAGCCGTATATCCGTGAAAAGACCGGCCTGATTATTGATGCTTATTTTGCCGGAACCAAGATGAAGTGGATTCTTGACAATGTACCCGAAGCCCGTCAGCTGGCTAGGGAGGGAAGGCTGCGCTTTGGTACGGTGGACAGTTGGCTGATTTATTCCCTTACCGAAGGCGAAAGCTTTGTTACCGACGTGACCAATGCCTGCCGAACCATGCTTTTTGATATTCATACGCTGCAATGGGATAAAAAATTGCTTGAAAGGCTGGAAATTCCGGAATCTGCGCTGCCAAAGGTCGTAGAGTCCAGCGGCGTGGTAGGGATGTGCCATGCTTCTGTGCTGGGGCGTGAAATTCCCATTGCCGGAGTTGCAGGCGACCAGCATGCGGCACTGTTCGGTCAGTGTTGCTTTGAAAAGGGCATGACTAAAAATACATACGGTACCGGATGCTTTGTGCTGATGAATACCGGCGATATACCGGTGGAATCGAAGAATGGCCTGCTCACCACTATTGGGTGGAGTATGGATGGAAAAGTTACCTATGCGCTGGAGGGCAGTGCATTTAATGCCGGAAGTGCCATCAATTGGCTGCGTGATGGTTTGAAGCTGATTCAAAAGCCCGCAGACGCTGACCGTTTGGCAGAAAGCGTGCAGGATAACGGCGGTGTATACTTTGTACCGGCCTTTACCGGTCTGGGCGCGCCGTATTGGGATATGTATGCGAGAGGCGCGGTGTTGGGCCTGACGCGCGGCGCAACCGATGCACATCTGGCACGGGCTGTGCTGGAAAGCATTGCGTTTGAAAGCTGGGATTTGTTCCACGCCATGGAAGAGGATGCCGGTGTAAAGATTCCCCAACTGCGGGTAGACGGCGGCGCCAGCCGCAGCCGGTTCCTTATGCAGTTCCAGTGTGATTTGCTGGGGTGCCCTGTGTATCGCCCGGCCTGCCTGGAAACGACCGCGCTGGGTGCAGCCATGCTGGCGGGATTGGCAGTTGGGGTATGGAATTCCACCGAAGAGCTTTATGCTATCTGGAAGACAAGCAAAATATATGAGCCTCAAAATACGGCTCAGCAGGCGCTGCTGGATACCTGGCATAAGGCGGTCAGCCGCTGCCGTGATTGGCAGAATTGACCACTGCGCCAGAAATCGAGATTTTTCGCTCCCTGTATTGCCATTTTTAGAGAAATTTGTTATAATCAAAATATAACTTTTCTAGTATACCAGTGTAATGCAATAAAGTGCACAGAAGGGAATGGGTGACAGTTGATAGCGGTAATTGATTATGGCGCAGGGAATTTGCAAAGTGTAATAAAGGCATTCGAATTTATTGGATGCAAAGTGCGGGTAATTAATGACCCGGAAAAGCTGAAAAAAGCAGATGCCGCCGTCCTGCCGGGCGTAGGGTCATTTGGAGATGCCATGGATTCTCTGCGTGCACGGGGATTTGTAGAGCCTATTCGGGAATTTATTCGCACTGGAAAGCCGTTTTTAGGGATTTGTCTGGGACTTCAGCTTTTGTTTGATTCCAGTGAGGAATCTCCGGGAGTAGAGGGCCTTGGAATTTTAAAAGGAAAGGTTTTGCGGATTCCGGATGCTCCGGGACTTAAAATTCCGCATATCGGTTGGAATTCCCTTGATTTTCACGGGAATTGCCGCCTGATGACACAGGGATTGGGTGACCATCCGTATGTCTATTTTGTCCATTCTTATTATTTGAAAGCAGATGATCCTCATATCGTGACTGCTACTGCCGAATATGGCGTAACAATTCATGCAGCAGTTCAAAAGGGAAGCCTGTTTGCCTGTCAGTTCCACCCGGAAAAAAGTGGTGCAGACGGTCTGCAAATGCTGCGGAATTTCGCCGCCCTAGTGCCCGGAGAAGGCCGACGGGAAAAATAACAGGCAGGAAAGAATCAGACAAAACAGAGTTCGGAGGACACCATTATGTATGCAAAAAGAATTATTCCCTGTCTGGACTTGAACAACGGACGGGTTGTGAAGGGAACCAATTTTGTCAATCTGCGTGACGCAGGTGACCCTGTAGAAGCCGCTATTGCTTATGATGCAAGTGGTGCAGATGAGCTGGTACTGTTGGATATCACTGCTTCTGCACAGGCGAGAGGAATTATGATTCAGCTGGTCGAGCGGGTAGCTTCGCGCATTTTTATCCCGTTTACGGTGGGGGGCGGCATCCGCACAGTGGAAGATTTCACCATGCTGCTGCGTGCCGGTGCAGACAAAGTATCTGTCAACTCTGCAGCCCTGAAAAATCCGCAGCTTATCCAAGAAGCAGCCTATAAATTCGGCAGCCAGTGTGTAGTGTGCGCCATTGACGCCAAACGCACGCCGCAGGGAACCTGGACGGTTTATCTTAACGGCGGTCGTGTGGACACTGGAAAAGATGCGCTGCAATGGGCAGTGGAGGCGGAAAAATTGGGTGCGGGCGAAATCTTGCTCACCAGTATGGACTGTGATGGTGTGAAAAACGGCTATGATCTGGAGCTGACCCGTGCAGTATCTGAGCGCGTGGGGATTCCCGTAATCGCTTCTGGTGGCGCTGGCAAGCTGGAACATTTTTACGATGCATTTACACAAGGAAAAGCGGACGCCGTACTGGCAGCCTCTTTATTCCATTTCGGAGAAATTTCCATTCCCGAATTGAAAGAATATCTGGCAGGACGGGGTGTCCCGGTACGCCGGTAAATACAGATTTTTCTGCTGAAAAGTAGTTGCTCTGGCAGAAAGAAAAAAAGCGAAAACAGGGAAAAAGCTCTTGCATTTCAGGGGGGTCTTGTGGTATAATATTCCGGCGTGAGAATATGCCGCTCACACCGGATGTTTTTATCCGAAAAATTTATGGCAAAAACACACGCTGCACGGCTTGACAGGCGATGGTGCTTTCCCTATGGGAAGGTTTTCCGCTTGAAAGGACTGCGGCGGAGGAAAAACCAAGGAGGATTTTTCAAATGGCAGTCGTATCTATGAAACAGCTTTTGGAGGCCGGCGTACACTTCGGCCACCAGACCAGAAGATGGAACCCCAAGATGGCGCAGTACATCTTCACCGAGCGTAACGGTATCTACATCATCGACCTGCAGAAGACCGTGAAGAAGCTGGAAGAAGCTTACAACTTTGTTCGTGACATCTCCACCGAGGGTAAGTCTGTGCTGTTCGTCGGCACCAAGAAGCAGGCTCAGGAGTCCGTGAAGGACGAAGCTGTCCGCGCTGAGGCTTTCTATGTAAACGCTCGTTGGCTGGGCGGTATGCTCACCAACTTCCGCACCATTCGCCGCAGAATCGACCGTCTGCGCCAGCTGCGCACCATGGAAGAGGACGGCACCTTTGATCTGCTGCCCAAGAAGGAAGTTGTGAAGCTGAATCTGGAAATCGAGAAGCTCGAGAAGTTCCTGGGCGGCATTAAGGACATGAAGCAGCTCCCCGGCGCTCTGTTCATCGTTGACCCCCGCAAGGAGAGAATTGCTGTTTCTGAGGCCCAGAAGCTGGGTATCCCGATCGTTGCTATCGTTGATACCAACTGCGATCCCGATGAGATCGATTACGTCATCCCCGGCAACGACGACGCTATCCGTGCTGTCAAGCTGATCTCTGCTACTATGGCTAACGCTATCATCGAAGGCCGTGAGGGCCGTATGGGCGCTGCTGCTGCAGAAGAAAAGGTAGAAGAGGCCGAGGAGACCGCTGAATAATTTCAGAAGTCTGATTGGACCGATGCCCGCCTGTACCAAGTTCAGACGGGCATTTTTCAGATAAAAACTTTCGGAGCTGATGCTCCCGATTAAGTGAATTGGAGGAATTTCAAATGGCTTTTACCGCAAAAGACGTTGCAGCTCTCCGTGAGAAGACCGGCTGCGGCATGATGGACTGCAAGAAGGCACTGACCGCTTCCAACGGCGATATGGATGCTGCTCTCGATTTCCTGCGTGAAAAAGGTCTGGCTGCTGCTGTTAAGAAGGCTGACCGTATTGCTGCTGAGGGTGTTGCTTTCGCTACTGTAAATGCCGAGGGTACCGTAGGCGTTGTGATCGAAGTCAACGCTGAGACCGACTTCGTTGCCAAGAACGCTGAGTTCCAGAATTTTGTTAAGATTTGCGCCGATACCGTTATCGCTCAGAATCCCGCTGACGTAGACGCTCTGCTGGCTTGCAAGGCTGAAGGTTCCGAGCTGACCGTGGATGCTCTGCTGAAGGAGAAGATCCTGGTTATCGGCGAGAACATTAAGGTTCGTCGTTTTGCTCGTTTCGAGGGTCATGTTGCTGCTTACATCCATGCAGGCGGCCGCATTGGTGTTCTCGTGAACTTTGACACCGACGCTGCTGACAAGGCTGGCTTTGCAGAGTATGCAAAGGATATCGCTATGCAGGTTGCAGCGGCTAACCCCAGCTATTTGAATGAAGCTTCTGTACCCGCAGAAGTACTGGATCATGAGAAAGAGATCCTGTTGGCTCAGATCGCTAATGATCCCAAGAATGCCAATAAGCCCGATGCTATTAAGGAGAAGATGGTTGTTGGCCGTATTGGCAAGTTTTATAAGGAAAACTGCCTGGTGAACCAGGAGTTTGTTAAGGATCCTGACCTGAGTGTAGCCAAGTATACCGAGAAGGTTGCTAAAGAGCTGGGTGGTTCTATCGCTATCACCGGTTTTGTTCGCTTTGAGAAGGGTGAAGGCCTGGAGAAGCGTGCTGATAACTTCGCTGAGGAAATCGCCAGCATGGTGAAATAATTCCCCTGTAGGGCCTAAAAACTTTGCAGTCAAAATGGGCTTATCCGATTTTGCGGATAAGCCCGTTTTTGTGTGAAGGCAAGGAAGCTTACCACCTTTACAGAAGTAGAATTATGTAGATTTTTTTCTAATAATGCATGAAAATTGGAAATATTGCTTTACTTGCAGAACGGTTTTCGATATAA
>DVIY01000166.1 GCA_018710915.1 Candidatus Gallacutalibacter pullistercoris | reverse complement strand
GATTTTACAAACATATTTATAACATAATTGCAGAACAAGTGCTTTACGCACAGTTCGTCCGAAATCTTCCACACCCCAGTCACATAGTTTTTTTCATTGCTGCGGTACTTTTTCCCGTTTTCCATGGAAACAGAGTTCCACACAATATGGTTGTGGATGCATTTGGTGTTGAGATGGGTACTGACCACCGCCTGAAATTTTCCGCCGAACAGCCGATCCGCAAATTCCACTCCGATTTGATGCGCCAGTTCCGGGGAGATTTCTCCGGGAGCAAAACTCTGCACCAGATGGAATCCCTGCACGCCTTTTTCCTTATGCCATATCTTTTTGATCTGACACATATCCTCAAAGGCAGAGTCTATGGTACAGCCGATAGCTGACTGGAACAGATCCTGTTCTGACTGGTCTTTATTGAGAGCCTTATCGATCTCCCCTTCCAACGATTCTCTGTTTTCGGCACGGGAAGATTTTTTCTCATCGAGAGCATAGTCGATGGCGTTATCAAGGCGGTGGACGGGGATAACGCTGGTATATACGATAGTGGTTTTCTCCTTTCTGAGTTTTAGATGCGGACAGCTTAGACGAATTCATATCTTGGCTATGTGCGCAAATTGCATCCAGCCGCAGGTTGGTTACCAATTCTCCTTTACTTTTTTCCAAACCTGACGGGCGATAACGGTCATTTCCTCCACGCTCTGCTGGCTGGCTTCGCCATAAGTATTCGCAACCTCGGCAAGCTGGTTGGCGTTATTACAAATGTTCTGCCTTTTTCCATGATTTTGTTAGCCCCTTTCTCATAATGTTCCCGGATGACCATTTCGATGAACTTGCTCATTGTACTTTCCCTTTCCCGGATTTCCTCGCTGATCTGATTGTGCAGCTCCAGCGGGATTTTGCAGGTTACGCCCTTGGTTTCCACTCCCCATCACTCCTTTTTTCGTTCTTTCCCTTTCGGGCAACACAAGCATATCGAAAAACTTCGGATAAATCTATCACCAAGACCAACAACGTTTCAGCCAAAGCGAGGCCAACATACGTCACAACCAATAAAGGCTATGCGGGGTACTATTGGGGGTAAAATAACGAACTCCCGCCTGCTGCCAGACGGGAGTCATATGGATATGACAAACTTATTTTAACGGGTTGGGGAATCTTTTTTCTTCTGCTTTTGAGGAATGTCCGGCTGCATATCTCTAAAGAAATACCCAGCCAGTTGCTTCATCCCGTCAAAATCATAATCCTCCGGGATTGCCACCGTTAGAACAACGGCTTCCGAGATACGGTCCTTTCCGTTTTGCCGGTAGTATTCCTCGAAACAGCCCCACCAGCCATCCCCTTCGGTCTTGATCTCATCATCCCGTCCGTCGACATTGAAATAATAACAGGCTGTGTCTACGCCGATATCCTTTTGGGCAACCTCTTGGGAAGTAAATATCATTCCCTTTAAGTAGGTTTCCATCGTCTGTCTGGGGGCGAGATAAAGGGTTATGGAACGCTCCATGTAATCGGGAAATTCCTGATTGGGCTGCTCCTGCAGGACAAGCCGGGCTGTATCGAAATATTCGGACGGCTTGTAGTCTACCGTAAGGCGTTTGAGTTTGGCTCCCTTGAATTCCTCAAAATACTGGGGATCGCCAAATATGATGTGTTTGGGGCATTTGATTTTGTAAATCTCTTTTCTCATGGGCAAATCTCCTTTCTCTGTTTGGGTAGAACAAAGCATACTGGGAAAGCTGGAAAAAAGCTATTACCAACACCAACAAGAATCTAAACGGCAAAAAGAGCAATACCAACAATGTCCGGCTTATTCTTCTCCCAGCAGAGAACCGAGGAACCCCATCATCTCCTGTGGGATCGCTTCCTCCGGAGGCTGTACTGGCTGGGAAGGAACAGCTTTGAGTTCTTCCCGCAGCACCCGGCGTAGGGTTGCTTCCAATTCTCTCTGCTGCTCAGTCGCCAGAATCGCCCGTACCAGAAAGGCGCTTTTTTGGCCTTCCGGCACACTTTGCAAAATCTCCCACGCTTTCCGGTGATCCTCGTTCTGCAGGTTGGGACGGAACATATACAGGGGCCTTGCCATCCCTTGCTCACACCGCCCGAAGAACTGCAACCAGTTTTCAACTGCTCTAAAATTCGCTCGAATCCTTCGGCGTTTACCTTGTCGTCTAAAAGGGCAAAAACCCGGCACAGGGCGTCCTGTTCGCTCACGTTGCCCTTGACTACCGCTGCGCCCCCGCCCAGCATCACCACCGGGATGGCTTTCAGATCAAACCCCGATTCCATAGCTGCCGAGAGAAGCCGTTCTGTGTAGAGCCGCCCTTGTTTTTGAATGATATTCCGTGCGTCCTCATCCATACTGCAGGGCTTTCCAGCCAGAACACGCTCCACCTGAGCGTCGGTTACAGACAGCCCGGTATCTCGGCGTACCTGTTCTTTGGTTTCATCGATACACCGGATCATGCCGAGCTCCAAGCTGCGGCAGGTAGAAGCGTTGGGAACACCATTGTCCAGCCGCATGAGATCCACCGTCCAGCCGCCGATGTCCATGAGAAGGACAGAAGGCTCATTCTGGATAAGTTCGGGGTGAAGAGCGATGGCAGAGTACCCTTGCGGGAACAGCTTCACATCCTCGATGGTGATTTTGTAGAGGATTCCTTCAAATTTGAAGCACACCGGACGAAGGTCGTCTGCCAGCTGGGAAGAACGCAGAAGGTATTCCCGGAAGGGCTTTTTCTCACGGCCAAATCCGGCCAGAGGCAGCCCGGCGGCAATGCGCACCGAACACTCTGTTTTTCCACCTCGCTGTTTGATTTCCTTGGCGATGGCCGCAAGGGTCAGCAGGTAGTAATTGTCGTTTTCCATCTTGTTGCGCAGGATCGGCTGTCTGCCCGTCCCGCACACGAAAAACTTCCCGCCGTACTCCAGTGTGTTCTGCAGGGTGTAGGGTTCGTGGGAATATTCTGAGATACCGGCTGGGAAAGAAAAATGCCGGGTTTTGATGGCGTAATAGCCATGGTCGATGCCAATGTTCATGGTTTTGCTCATCCTTTCTGGTTGGTTGTTGAAAACTTGAAATTCCTGCTGGTTAAGAGCTTAGAGAGTATTGTTCTTTCCCAGCTGGTAAAATATTTGGGGGGAGAGTGTGAGAGGGGGGAGCGCAAAAAACTCCCCGGCAAGCCAGCTGGAGAGTTCCTGAAAAAGGGCGCACTACCCCCTTGTATTTTGAGGGCTTGAAATTGACCCATTTGGGGCTTCCGTCAATCTATCTATATATCTGCCGAAAACTTTTACAGTTCCGACAACGGGAAAAAAGAGTGGTAAACGCAAAAAAGCGGAGTTCCCAGCCTGAAAAATCAGGTGAAAACTCCGCTTATGCTCATAAAAAGTCTTTGTTTTGCTATTTTTTGGAAAAGTCATCTATGGAAAATCACTTTGGATTTTGCGCTCTAAAAAACCCGCAAACCCGCATGAATACTGACAAAAATGGGGTAGACATCTAAAGTGTCTACCCCAGATGGTGGAGGAGGATGGATTCGAACCATCGAAGCGAGACGCAACAGATTTACAGTCTGCCCCCTTTGGCCACTCGGGAACTCCTCCATATTTAAATTCTGAATCGCCTTACAGCAATCACAAAAAGTGGAGCTGGTGGACGGATTCGAACCCCCGACCTGCTGATTACAAATCAGCTGCTCTACCAGCTGAGCTACACCAGCACGGTTAAGGCGCTTGCTTATTATAACGCAGGATTTTGTGTTTGTCAACCCTTTCTTCTCTTTTTTTTTATATTTTTTTGAAATCAATCCAGGCTATGCAAAAGGCGCGCTGCAAAACAAATGGCAGCGCGCCTGAAAAGCATATTTGTACTTTTTAGCCGTTAGACGGAATCGCTTCGTCAGAGAAAATCGTGTTCCAAAGCTCGGAATTCACTTCACCGGTAGCATTGTAGTTGTTATTCAGCTGGAAGTCCTTGACAGCCTGCTCGGTTCCCTGGTCAAAGGTGCCATCATACAGGGTGAACATATATCCCAGCTCATCCAGACGCTCCTGCAGTTTGAGCACATCATCACCGGAATCACCGCGCTTCAAAGTGCTGGAAGCAGGTTCCGAAGATTCTTCCGCTGAAGACTCTTCTTTCGAGGACTCCTCTTTCGAAGATTCTTCTGAAGATTCTTCCTGGGAGGATTCTTCCTGTGAAGATTCGCTGGAAACAGAAGACTGGCTTTCAGCAGAGGATTCTGTGCCGGAAGATTCGGACAGTTCGGGATGGGCAAAACCGGCCATTTCAGAAACGACAGTCAGAATACTGCGCCCCTGGCGGTTCATGAGTGCAGAGTCAATCTCACAGACATGGCCGTCTTTGACAGCATCCATATCTTGAAAGCCGTCTGTTTCAGACAGCGCTGTTTTCAGGCCGGGTGCGCAGAAGATATAATCCGGGTTTGCACTTACGAGGGAGGAAACTTCGACTTTTCCACCGGTGCTTCCCTTCATGCCGTTAATAAAGCCGGCAGAAGAGAGAAGAATATCGGTAAAGGTATCGCCGGTAGCAACAGAACCTTCCAAATCGGTTATATAAACTGCCGTTGCAGGAACATCAGAATTCGGGATAATCCGGGTAATGTCGTCTAAAGTCGTAAAAATATTGGTAGCGGTTTTTTCGGCCTTTTCATAGCCGGTGCTGCCGCCTGCCAGAGCAGAACCTACTTCTGTGTACAGCTTGGTAAATTCGGAACGGGTGGTAGCCGGGGCAAGCGGAAGAACGGTAATCCCCTGATTATTCAGTTCGGTGGTTTCTTCTTCAGAAAGCTCTTCATCGGTTAAAACCAGTGTAACGCCCAGTTCCTTCATTTTTTCGGCATCTGCTGCGGTAACTTCAGGCAAGACCTTCAAATCAGACTGTGTGCAGTCTGCGCTGCGTGCTTTCAGGTTGATTTCATAGCCAAGGGCCAGTACGATATCGGCGAGGTTGTCAGACAATACCGCCACACCTTCTGGCTGGGACTGAATCGTAACTTCATTAATTACCACAGGATAATCCTGCTGTGCGGCGCCGGAGTCAATTTCTGCTGCACTTTCACAGCCGGTAAAGGACGGAAGCACCATGCAAAGGGAAAGGATTGCTGTCAGAATCCGTTTTTTCATCGATGTTTTCTCCTCTCTGATATAGGCCCCTATGCAGCCGGATGAAGAGTGCGGTAACCTGAAAGGGGCCATATTCTGAAACAAGACTTCTTTTCTATCAAATTTTGTTTTGCTCCTGATATATACATGCAATCGAATTTGCTGCTGTAAACAGCGGCAAATTCGGCCTGACGGGGCATTTACTTTCCTATTTTACCATACTTTCGACAGGAAACCCATAAACGAAACGTAAATTTCTTGCAGAAAACAGGATTTTTCTGTTATGTAAGGGGCTTTCCCTGACGGATGATGGCTTCTGCATGGGAAATATACTGCTGTGCTACGCGGGGAGAACGTCCGCCATGCACCATGGCCCACTGTTCCGCACCCAGCTCCAGCTCGGGCAGATGGTCTTCGATTCCACGCTGGCGTGCCAGCTGCCCCACGATTTCCAGAAAATGGGCTTTATCCGGAAGCATAAAGTTGATTGCCAATCCAAAACGGTCTGCCAGAGAAAGGCACTCCTGAATGGTGTCGTTTCGATGCAGGTCATCCCCGTTGCGGTCGGCAAAATTTTCACGCAGCAAATGGCGGCGGTTGGAAGTTGCATAGATCAGCGCGTTGGCAGGTTTGGAGGCCAGCCCGCCCTGTAAGACAGATTTTAGCGCTGCATAGGTGCCGTCCTGCTGAGAGAAGGAAAGGTCATCAATAAAAATAATGAACTTCATGGGAATCCCGGCAATCTGGTCCACCAGATACGGGAAGTCCATCAGATATTCCTTAGGCATCTCAATTACGCGCAGGCCCTGGGTGTAATATTCATTCAAAAGAGCCTTGACGGTAGAGGATTTACCGGTTCCACGGTCGCCGTACAGCAGGCAGTTATTGGCCGGAAGCCCTTTCAGGAAAGCGACTGTGTTTTCGATGGCCTGTGCGCGTGGGGCATCATATCCCTTTAATTCACACAAACGCTGCGGGTCGGGGTATGCCACCGGAAGAATGCGTTTATCCCGCCAGATGAAAGCGCGGTAGCGCGCATACATGCCGCAGCCGTTGCAGCGGTAATATTCCCACAGATTGTGCAGCAGGTCTTCCCCCTGAAACAGTTCGGCAGGCGCACCAATCTCCCATTCAGGCAAATCGAGATGGAATTCTTCCAATCCGCTTTCCCGCAGGAAAAAGGACGGGGAAAGCTGCGACAGTTCCAGAATAATTTGCAGGTCGCGTTCGACAGCGCGCTTCATGGTGTCCGGAATGGTTTCGGATTTTCCGGCAGCGGCCAGCGAGAAAGCATTTTCATCAAACAGGGCGGTTTGTGTCAGGCAGAGCGCGAACTGGCTGCTGAATCCGCGTTCGCACAGCACGGCAAAAAAATCACCCCAGGCCTGTAAAAATTCGGTTTGTGCATCGCCATATTCAATTCCATGGCAGCGGCTGCCTGCTTGCAGCAGGCGGAAAAAAGCTTTCGGGACAGTACGGTTCAGAATCCCTTTATAAATAGAAAGAGAAGCCATCTTCATACAGGCTTCCTGAATGGTCTGGATCATAACGGTTCGCTCCTTTGCGCAGATTTAGCAGCACAGCAGCCGAAAAAACCAAAAAGCCACGCTTTTGTCATTTTACATGCTGCTATGTTAAATTTTCTGCTTTTTATTGTATCGCCGCTTTTCCAAAGTGTCAATCCTGAAAGAAATTTTGGCACACATAGGGGAACTTGCCAAGAAAAGGCGGGAATGATACAATAAACCCACGAGTACAGTGAAGAGCGCGGCATAGCGCGCAGAAGGGACGGATTTGAGAATGAAGCGGGAAAAAAACAGCGCAGGCCTGCGCAAAAATGAGCGGGTAGAACTGGAAATCACCGGCCTGACAGCAGAAGGCGCAGGGGTTGGCAGAGCTGCAGAAGGCGGAATGGCGGTTTTTGTGCCCGAGACCATTCCCGGCGAGCGGGTGTTGGCGCACATTATCAAATCAGCCAAAACCTATGCAGTAGGCAAAGCCATACAGATTATACGGCCTTCTTCAGAGCGGCAAAAGCCGGACTGCCCCCTCTTCCCCAGATGCGGCGGCTGTGTATACCGCCATATGAGCTATGCGCAGGAACTTCGGGCAAAAGAGCAGAAAGTGCAGGATGCGCTGGAGCGCATTGGCGGATATGAAGGGTTTACGGTAGAGCCCATTGTGGGAGCGGAAAAGCCGGAACGCTATCGGAACAAAGCACAGTTCCCGATTGGAAAGAACGAGCAGGGAGAGGTTGTGCTGGGATTTTACGCACAGCGCAGCCACCGCATTATTCCCTGTGAAGACTGCAAATTGCAGCCGGAAGCATTTTCACGGGCAGCAGCGGCTTTTCGTGAATGGGCGGCATTGTACCCGGCGCCGGTATATGATGAAAGCTCTCATACGGGCAAGCTGCGCCATTTTTACCTGCGGCAGGCGTCCTCTGGAGACGTGATGGCCTGTCTGGTGGTAAACGGCAATGGGGTGCACCATGAACAGGAACTGGCAGAAATTTTGCGACTGCGGGTGCCGGAGCTGAAAAGCCTGTTTGTCAACTGCAACCGGGAAGATACCAATGTAGTGCTCGGAAAAAAGAACCGTCTGGTGTGGGGA
This sequence comes from Candidatus Gallacutalibacter pullistercoris, assembly GCA_018710915.1. Classification (GTDB taxonomy): domain Bacteria; phylum Bacillota; class Clostridia; order Oscillospirales; family Acutalibacteraceae; genus Heritagella_A; species Heritagella_A pullistercoris. The sequence goes on along the minus strand of DVIY01000166.1, from coordinate 1,470 downwards.
GAAGAAACCCTGACCGATACGCTGTGCGGGCTGGAGTTTACGATTTCTCCTCTGTCTTTCTTTCAGGTGAACCATGACCAGACAGAGCGTCTGTACGGCTTGGCTGCGGAGTTTGCCGGACTCACCGGAAACGAGACGCTGCTGGATTTATATTGCGGAGCGGGAACGATTGGGCTTTCGATGGCGCATCAGGCGAAACAGCTGATCGGCGTGGAGATCGTCGGGCCGGCAGTAGAGGATGCCAAGCGGAATGCTGCCCGGAACCATATTGAAAACAGTGAGTTTTTGTGCATGGATGCCCCACAGGCAGCCTTGCAGCTGGAAAAACGCGGAATCCGGCCGGATGTTGTCATTGTAGACCCGCCGCGCAAGGGATGCGGAGAGGGGCTTCCAGAGACCATCGCCCGGATGGCGCCCAAGCGGGTGGTGTATATTTCCTGCGACCCGGCCACACTGGCCCGCGATGTCAAGCGGTTCCGTGAGCTGGGATATGAGCTGCAAAAGGCCGTGCCGGTGGATATGTTCCCGAGAACAAGCCACGTCGAAACGGTTGCCTTGCTTTCCAAGGGAGAAATCAACTCAAAGAAGGTTCGTGTGGAGTTCTCGCTGGAGGATATGGATATGTCCGGGTTCCAGAATGACGCCACATACGGGCAGATCAAAGAACGTGTATTGCAGCAGACCGGGTTGAAGGTTTCTTCCCTCTATATTGCCCAGGTTAAGCAGAAATATGGCATTATTGAGCGGGAGAACTATAATAAGCCAAAGTCTGAAAATGCCAAACAGCCGAAATGTCCGCCAGAAAAGGAAGCGGCAATTACAGAGGCACTGAAGTTTTTTGGGATGATTTGAGGTGAACAACATGGAGCGTGCGATCTCTTGTGAGTTCAATTTGGATACAGCCTGCGTTGAACTGAAATTTGCTGATGGTAGCATGATTTCGATTGATACGGTTGCTGTTGAAAATGAGGTAGCAGACAATATGTATCAACGATCCGAATTGGACTGGTTAATCTATAACCAGCCACTAGAATATGCAAATGCAGTATTGAACGGAGGCTTGGAGAAATATATTCACGGAACACCCCAGCATCGTTTGACAGATTAACTGCATAGATTTGTAAAGCCCATCGGTCAATACTGACCGATGGGCTTTGTTTTAAGGTTCTTTCCACAACTCCGTAAGATTTATGGTGCTACTTTGTGGTTGCTGTTGTTTTGGCAATAAATCAACCTGCACCAAAACAGGAAAATTGGAAGCAACGCCAGTAAAGATACACGCTCCTTGTGGCAGGACAGAGATCATTTCATATGAAGTGTTGTCAATGAATGCCACAGCTTTACCAATGGCTCGTATATCCTCATTGTTAACCAATCGATGAATGAAATAGTTATGCAGTTGAGAAATAATGGTTTCCGATATGTCAGATGGACGCTGACTTGATATGGTTAAAAACGTTCCAAACTTTC
>DVIY01000165.1 GCA_018710915.1 Candidatus Gallacutalibacter pullistercoris | reverse complement strand
CAGGAGTGTTTTATGAAATATCTCATTCGAAAAGCACAAATTGAAGACATTTCTAAAATCGTTGCAATCTATAACAGTAATTCTAAATTTTTGCAGCATCACGCTGGCTATGAATGTGTCAGCACGGAATGGATTGCAGAAGAATTACAGAGTATGAAAGCATCAGGGTTTTCTTCCTGCGTTATTCTAGAAGAAAGCAGCCCAAAAGTGATTGGTATTATTGAGTACCAAATGGCAGAGACCGCTTATCTTTCGCTACTGATGTTAGATTATGAGCTGCAAGGAAAGGGTATTGGACAAGAGATTTATAAGCTTTTTGAAGAAAAAGCAAAACAAAATCATTGCGGCAACATCCGAATTGATGTTGTAAATGATTATTTCCCCAATGTTGTAGGATTTTGGAAAAGTAGGGATTTACAGCTGTGGAAAACATTTCGTTGACTTGGGGAAAAAGAACTTCTTCGGCACTGATAATGATGAAAAATCTAATACAATAAAAAACGGCTTCGGATTATTCCGAAGCCGTTTTGTTTATGCTTATTTGTTTTCGTTCTTGAGGATAATGCCCAGTTCTTCCAACTGCTGGGTATCTACAGTGCCGGGAGCCTCGGTCATAAGCTCGCTGGCATTCTGTACCTTTGGGAACGCAATTACGTCACGAAGCGTTGTGCAGCCCAGCATCTGCATTACCAGACGATCCAGGCCAATACCCATACCGCCGTGCGGGGGTGCACCGTATTTGAAGGCGTCTGTCAGGAAGCCAAACTTCTGATAGGATTCTTCCTCGCTGAGCCCCAGCAGGCGGAACATACGCTTTTGCAAATCGGGGTCAGTGATACGGATAGAACCACTGCAAAGCTCAATGCCGTTCAGCACCAGGTCATAGGCCTGTGCACGGACATTTCCTTGATCGCTTTCAAGATAGGAAATGCACTCTTCCAGCGGCGCGGTAAAGGGGTGATGCATGGCCACAAATTGGCCCAGATCCTCATCAAACTCAAAGAAGGGGAATTCCACTACCCAAAGCAAATTATAGCCTTTCCGCTCAATCTGAAGCTTATCAGCGACCTCCAGACGCAGAGCGCCCAACTGCGGAAGCACATGGCTTGTCTTGGTGTCGGCGATGATAAGCACCACGTCACCGGTTTCAGCGCCGGCACGGACCAGAATGGCGTTCATTTCTTCTTCTGTCATGAATTTAGAGAAGGAAGCTTTCATGCCGTCAGGAGCCATACGAATCCAGGCGAGGCCTTTACCGCCAATACCGCGGATCATTTCTGTGAGTTTGTCAATTTCTTTACGGGTCAGAACAGAAACGGAATTTTTGGCAGTAATGCAGCGAACGGAACCACCGCCCTGTACAGCGCCGGAGAACACACCAAAGCCGCAGTCCTTTACCAGATCGCTCAGGTCAATGAGTTCCATGCCAAAACGCGTGTCGGGCTTATCAGAGCCATAGCGCTCCATTGCTTCTTTATAAGTCAAACGGGGCAGCGGCAGGGGAATATCCACACCCAGTGCTTCTTTAAAGACACGCTGTATAAATCCTTCGCCAATTTTCAGCACGTCCTCCATCTCAACAAAGGACATCTCCAGGTCGATCTGCGTGAATTCCGGCTGGCGGTCAGCGCGCAGGTCTTCGTCGCGGAAGCAGCGGGCAATCTGCATATAGCGGTCAAAACCAGCTACCATAGAGAGCTGCTTGTATAGCTGCGGAGACTGGGGCAGAGCATAAAAATTGCCCTTGTGAATACGGCTGGGAACCAGGAAGTCTCTTGCGCCTTCGGGAGTGGATTTGATGAGCATGGGAGTTTCAATCTCGATAAAGCCGTTCTCATCAAAGTAGTCGCGGGCGATTTTAGTGATTTTATGGCGCATGAGGATATTTTTTTGCAGATCCGGACGGCGCAGATCCAAATAACGATATTTCAGGCGCAGATCCTCTTTTACGCGGGAGTTTTCTACAATCTCAAAGGGAGGAGTTTCGGCCTTGCCAAGGATACGAAGTTCCTGCACATAGATTTCCACTTCACCCGTGGGAATCTCCATGTTTTTGGAATCGCGTTCGCGTACTGTGCCGCGTGCAGCCAGTACAAATTCAGAACGGGCGGAAAAAGCTTTGTCAAAAACAGCGCGATCAGTGCTGTCGTCAAATGTCAGCTGAACAATACCGCTGCGGTCGCGCAGGTCAATAAAGATCAGCTGGCCAAGATCGCGCTGACGCTGTACCCAGCCAAACACAACAGCTTCCTTTCCAATATCTGACGGGCGAAGTTCCCCACAATAATGGGTGCGCTTGAGCCCCTTAATAGATTCTGCCATAGTAAATGCCTCCTACATATAGTTACTACTCAAAGAATAGCAAATCACAAAAACAAATATATTGAAAAAATGTTGAATGATTACAGTGAGAGTTTTCCCAAGTCCGCAGCCATAGTTGTAATAACCAGATAATCTTCCATGAACTTTTCATCCAAAGAGATTCCTTTTTCCTCTCCGGTCTTCATGTTTTTCATCCTGGCTTTTTTCTCGGCCAGTTCATTATCGCCCAGCACCAGAGTGAAGGCAGCCCCAATTTTGTTGGCGTATTTCATCTGTGCTTTCAGACCTCTGCCGCATACATCACAGGCAGCAACAATACCGCTCTTCTGCAGTTCACTAACCAGACGGAAAGCTTCACGGCTGGCGTTTTCACCCATAGAAGCAATATAAACTTCGCAGGCAGGTGCTGCGGGCAATTCAATTTTCTGTGCTTCCAGAATCAGCATCAATCGTTCCATACCCAGGCCAAAGCCAAGACCAGCCATAGATTTGCCGCCCATCTGCTCGGTCAGGCCATCATACCGGCCGCCGCCGCAAACGGTACTCTGTGCGCCCAGATCGTTGCTGACAAATTCAAAAACAGTGCGGTTATAGTAGTCCAAACCACGCACAATGGTGGGGTTGATGACATATTCCACGCCGGCTGCGTCCAAATAAGACTGTACGCCCTCAAAATGGGCTTTGCAGTCGTCACAAAGGTAGTCGAGGATGTGGGGAGCGCCTTCGGCAATTTTGGAGCATACAGGGCTCTTGCAGTCCAGAATACGCATGGGGTTGCGTTCCAGACGGGAGAGGCAGGTCTCGCACAGCTCATTTTTGTATCCTTCGAAATATTCCTTCAGGGCCTGGTGGAATTTTGCACGGCAAGTGGGGCAGCCGATGGAGTTGAGTTCAAGCGTCAGATTCTTCACACCCAGGCGGTCAAAAATAGATTTTGCCAGGCAGATTACTTCTGCATCTGCAACAGGAGCTTCTGCGCCGAACATTTCTACACCAAACTGGTGGAATTCACGCAGACGGCCTGCCTGCGGCTTTTCATAGCGATAGCAGGAAGTCAGGTAATACAGCTTAACCGGAAGGCCTTCGTTGTACAGTGCATGCTCCAACATTGCACGGACAGCGCCCGCGGTTCCTTCGGGACGAAGGGTGATGGAACGGCCGCCTTTATCATTAAAGGTATACATCTGTTTTTCTACCACGTCGGTGGTATCGCCCACGCTGCGCAGGAACAGCTCGGTATGCTCAAACACGGGCGTACGGACCTCGCCAAAACCATGAATTGCAGCTTCGCTGCGCATCACGTCTTCAACGACCTGCCAGTTGCCGCTCTGCGGCGGGAGAAGATCCTGTGTGCCCTTGGGCGCCTGTGTTAATAATGCCATAGTATTTTGTTCTCCTTTATAGTAAAATAAAATACCCCCGTCCCGGTAAAGGGACGAGGGATTTCCTCGTGGTGCCACCCTTTTTTAAGAACAGATTTTCAAGAAATCAGTTCTCCTTTGATTCCTTAACGCGGAAAACGCGCAGCAAAGCTGCGGCAGCTCCCGGGTGTCCTTCAAAAAGCCCATAATTCCGGTCAGACTCTCAGTCACGATCTGACTTCCCTGTGGAAAGTGCTTTTTTACTGCTCCCGTTCATCGCCGTTTATCAAAATCAATCGTGGAAATATTTTTAAAATTTCAGATGGGGTTTACGATATTGCGCCAATCAAGGTCACCGCGCTCTAAACCATGGATCAATACTTCCGCAGTAGCGATGTTGGTTGCAACCGGAATATTATGCATGTCACAAAGACGGAGGAGATTCATGTCATTGGGCTCATGCGGCTTGGGCTTGAGCGGGTCGCGGAAGAAAAGCAGCAAGTCAATCTCATTACAGGCAATACGGGCTGCGATCTGCTGGTCGCCGCCCTGAGAGCCGCTGAGAAAACGCTGAATCTGTAAACCGGTAGCCTCAGAAACCATTTTTCCAGTTGTACCGGTACCACAAAGCAGGTGACGGCTGAGAACGCCGCAATATGCAATACAGAACTGTACCATCAGTTCTTTTTTAGCATCATGAGCAATAAGTGCAATTTTCAATCTAAACTCCTCCTTATTATCGTAATTCCAAATAATCAGAATAAATACATGAATCAGCAGGGGAAAAACCCCCTGAAAAGACAGAAAAACCCTTACAGCCAGCGAAGCGATGCCAGGGGGACATTTTCTCCTTCCAGCCGGGCGGCCAAACGGGAAAAAGCCATGGAACCGGACGAGCGCTGCGAAGCCGGCTGCGCCTGGGCCGATGCCGCTGCTATACGAACATCTTCGGGAATCACGGCGATCAGCCGAATTCCGGATTCATCAATCATAGAGTCCAGATCGTCGAAATATCCCAATTTTTTAAAGCGGCTGTATTGAAAACGATTGATAATCAGTCTCTGCTCCCGAATTCCCTGCTGCGTCAACAGACGGCGAACCGTGGCGCTGTCACGCACACAAACGGGATCCGGATTGGAAACCACCAGTGCCCGTTGTGCAGCAGCAACTGCCGAAGCAAATCCCTGCCCTATTCCAGCAGGGCTATCAATAAGTACATGGTCATAATAAGAGGCGAGCATAGGAACCAGCTGGCGCATGACTTCGGGTGCAATTGTATCCTGTTCATGTGCCGGGGCTGGCAACAAAAACAACCCATTAAATCCGGGGCACGGATAAATTGCACGGATTGGTTCACAACGCCCTTCCGTTACGTCGGAAATATCATAGACAAGGCTGGCTTCTACACCCAGCATTCTGTCAAGGCTGCGCAGACCAGCATCGCCGTCAATCAGCAGGACTCTGCGTCCTCGCCGTGACAGCGCACAGGCCAGTCCCACGGTAGTCGTGGACTTTCCTACACCGCCTTTTCCTGATGTGATTACTGTAATTGCTCCCATTCAACAATACCTCTTTTATCATGTTACCACAAACGCTGTATTGAGTCAAAGCATTTTTGTGGATTTTATCAAGTTTTTTCATGAATATCCGTTTTCAACAAAGAAATAAACCAGAATTCGGCAATAATATATAGCAAAACAAGGTATAATTTTAATCAATCATCTTTCAGCGAATCTGCCGCAGAAGGCAGCACAACTTCACCATCTTCATTGACATAGGCGTCGTAAAAATAAGCGTTCAGCATATCGCGGGCGACATTTTTGGAATAGGTACCGCTTGAACCGTGTTCCAAAACGACAGCAATCGCGATTTCCGGATCATCATAAGGAGCAAAGGCAATGAAAGTAACGTTATCCGATTTGCCGGGGCCGGTTTCTGCAGTACCGGTCTTTGCTCCAATCGCTACACCGTAATTGGCAAAGTCAGAAGCAGTACCGCTTTGTGCAACCTGACGCATGCCTTCGCGAACGATTGCCAGATTTTCATCGTCTACCCCCACATTGTTCAACACATTGGGTTCGACTTTTTCAATCACATTTTCGCGGGTGTAGTCCGTCACCTTATCCACCAGATGCAGCTGCATACGATTACCGCCATTGGCAATAGAAGCGCAGTAGCTTGCCAGCTGTACAGGAGTAAAGGCGTCGTCCAGCTGACCAATAGCTGCCAGGCTGGTCATACCGTCTGTCCAGGCAGAGCCGGAGCGGCGTTCATAATCTTCGGGGTTCGAAAGGACACCAGCGCTTTCAGAAACTTCCAGCCCCGTTTTCTGTCCCAATCCGAACAGGGTGCCGTAAGCATCCAGTTTGCGGATGCCGAGCAGGCGGCCTGTTTCATAGAAAAAGATGTTGCAGGATTTTTGAATAGCAGTCGTAACTGGAATATTACCGTGAGAACCCATACATCCGGGTGTAAAGCCACTCGATTCATAGTAATGATAGACACTATCACAATGAATGAGTGTGCTGCTTGTAATAGCTCCTTCCTGCAAGGCGGCAGCGGCTACCACTGGCTTAAAAATGGAGCCGGGAGCAAAAGTACCGTTAAACGCACGGTTGATCATGGGGTAATTTTTATTGTTATTCAGTTCATTATAATAGGCAATATCGGTGATGTATTTGTTCAGGTCGTAACTGGGGTACGTACTGGCAGCCAGCACCTCACCGGTTTTGATGTTAATCATGACCGCGGCACCGGTTTCGCAATCTCCGCCACCAGGATTATCAGAAGTTGGAACAGCATTTTTTTTGGCATCCTGTACATTTTTCGCCAGAGAAGCATTTGTCACTGCCTGAATCCGGGAATCCAATGTTAAATAAACGGTATTTCCGGCCTGCGGCTTTACTTCAATTTCAGAATCAATCAGGTTTCCATTCCGGTCGGTTTCAATGGCCAGCTTGCCGTTTTCACCACGCAGTGTGTCTTCCATTGCATACTCGATTCCATTTTGTCCCATGGTATCGTCGTAAGAATAACCGGAAAGATTGTCTTTGATATTGAAGATATTATTTTCCTCTTTAAAGGATTCATATTGCTCCTCGGTGAGCGGGCCGGTTTTTCCGATGATGTGGGGCGCCAGCGCGCCATCGGGATATTCACGAATCGTAGTGGTATCGACACGCACTCCCGCCATGTTGGCAGTGCGTTCGTTCACCACTGTCATCACATCGGAAGAAATATCTTTTGCAAAGGTGTAGGGAGAATCTGCATCAAACAGATTTTTCTTCATATTGTAGCGCACGGATACGATTTTGATCGCATCTTCTGGCTCATATTCCTTGCAGTCAAACATATCCAGCAGCTGCGTCATACATTCATCGGCAGTTGCATAGGAGTTCACGTGCAGCATGCTGCTGCTTTTCAGAAATTCAATTTCCGAATCGTAGTTTTCTTTGAAAGAGTAACTTCCATCTTCGTTTAATTCAATGGGAAGATTGTCAATCCATTCCGTTTTCGTTTCTTCCATAATGCCGATCAATTCCAGAAT
>DVIY01000164.1 GCA_018710915.1 Candidatus Gallacutalibacter pullistercoris | reverse complement strand
TGCCGCCACAATGTCCAGATTCACTGCTGCTGCCAGCACACAGCCATGGTTATGGTCTGTGTGGTTTCCGCCCACTTCGGTTCGCCCCGGAGCGCTGAAAAATGCCAGAGATTCGGTTTTTCCATAATACTGCTCATATCCCGCCGCAATTTGCTCATAGCGGGCCTTCTGGGCAGCCAGGTCGTTTTGATACAACTCAGCGAATTTTGTAATCATGCCGGTTACCTCCTGTTATTTTCCGAAGAGCATCCCTGAGAGCCGCTTCGGAGATAAAATTATGATTACGCCTGTGGCGCAAAATGGCTGAATCATCGGACAGGCTTTCTTAAAAAATATACAAAACTGCCTGCCAGCCGTACACAATTTCAAACGTTATGCAAATCCTTCTGTAAAAAGTATATCAAATCCTGCGGAAAAAGGACAGAGAGAAATGGTGCATAAACATGAAAGATTCTTTCATTTCAACCCTCGAAGGCTCAAATTTTTCTGATTCATCCGTGAAATACCAATCGCTTGCCCATAAAGCTATTCCAAATGCATATATCTGTCGGCTTCCTGCCAGGGAACCAGAAATCCGGAACCATGTGAACAAAATACCGAGCCTGCCGGATTTTCGGTGTCGCGCTCCGGGTCATATCCGGAAGCTTCCACAATCTCTTCCTGATTCCGGCAAGGTTCATAACCATCCAACCGAAGAGAGATGCTCCCCTGTCCACGGGTATAATTGGTGAGTTCGCGCGAATACGAGATCAAACCTTCTACTGGTGCGCGGCCCCGGATGCACACACGTTCCCCTTCACTTTCAGGCGTTTCAAATGAACCGCCGATTTTTTGAATATCGGTGAGTAGCCGCCCGGAAAACTCCACCGGAAGAGAGGCAGTAAAGGCATACCAAGGTTCCAGCAACACATTCTGCGCTTTCATCAATCCCTGCCGGATGGCGCGATAAGTAGCCTCGCGGAAATCTCCGCCCTCGGTATGTTTTTCATGGGCGCGCCCGGCCAGCAGCACTATACGCAGGTCGGTTACCGGAGCACCGGTCAGTACACCGCGATGCTCTTTTTCTTTTACATGTGTTTCTATTAGCCGCTGCCAATTCAGTGCCAGAAAATCTGTCGAGCACTCGCTGACAAAATAAATCCCGCTGCTTCTGGGAAGCGGTTCCAGGCGCAGACGCACCTCTGCATAATGGCGCAGCGGTTCGAAATGTCCGCGCCCTTCTATCGGGGAGGCAATGGTTTCCCGATACAACACTTTGCACGGCCCAAATGTAATTTCCTGGGAAAAACGCTGCCTGCACAGCTCCTGCAGTACTTCCAGCTGGATTGCCCCCATCACATGGACGCGGATTTCCTGTAATTCTTCCAGCCATTCTACGCGCAGCGCCGGTTCTTCATCTTCCAGCAGGCGAAAATAGGAAAGCATAGTTTTTGCCGGGCATTTTTGTGAATCAAACTGTACTGCCGCTGCCAAAGCTGGTTCTGAAATCAGTTCCGCTTCCGATTCTTCCCTGCCAAGAGAAGCCCCGGCCTTCGCAGAGGGCAATCCTGCAACCGCGCACAGTTCCCCAGCTTGCACCTGTTGAACAGTCTGATATTTTTCGCCGCTGTAACGCCGGATTTCGCTGACCTTTTCGCCGTCAACCGATTCGCGCACATGCAACGTGCCACCGGTAATACGCAAAAAAGCAAGGCGGTTTCCCTTATGATCGCGCCGAATCTGACAGACCCGTGCGGAAAAAGGTTTTTCCAATCCGCCCGGCTCCGGAACCAATTCATGCAGCCTGTCCAGCAGGGAAGAAATCCCGCTGCCTGCCAAAGCACTGCCCTGCACACACGGACAAAGCTTTCCATCTTTTAATAGTGGGAAAAGCAGGTCTGGCCATTCCTCTGGTAGAATTTCTCCGGCCAAATACCGTTCCAGCAATTCATCGTCTTCTCCAGCAGCCAGTTCCATCATCTCTTCGGTGATTCCCGCTTCTGCGGCGGGTACTGCTGTGCAAAAACGCTTTTCCAGCTGCTGGCGAACTCCTTCCGGGTCAGCCCCAGCGCGGTCTGTCTTATTCAGGAAAAAGAATGTCGGGATACCGTAACGCCGCAGCAACCGCCAGATAGTCTCTGTGTGTCCTTGCACGCCCTCTACACAGCTGACCACCACAATGGCAGCATCCAATACCCGCAGGCAGCGCTCCATCTCGGCAGAAAAATCGGCATGTCCGGGAGTATCCAGCAAATACCAGGGGGCGTCTTTCCAGATAAACGGCGCCTGCCCTGAAAAAATAGTGATACCACGCTGACGTTCCAACGGGTCGGTATCCAAAAAGCTGTCCCGGTCATCCACACGTCCAGCCTGCCGGATGGTATGGGACTGGAACAGAATTTGCTCCGAAAGGGTGGTCTTGCCGGCGTCTACATGAGCCAGAAGCCCCACCACACGGGTTTGGGGCATATTGTTCTCCCCTTTCTCAATTTTCTTCCGCCATCGCGGCCAGTTCTTCTTCGGTAATTACGGGAATCCCAAGTTTCTGTGCCTTGGTAAGCTTGCTGCCAGCTTCTTCTCCCGCCACAACATAGGAAGTCTTTTTCGAAACAGAACCGTTTACCTTGCCGCCCAGCCGCTCAATCAGCGCAGAGGCCTCACTGCGTGTCATGGTGGGCAGCGTGCCGGTCAGTACAAAAGTTTTTCCTGCAAAACGGGTGTCTGTCTGCGTTTCCTCTGCCGTCATATTCAATCCCGCCTGCCGCAATGCTCCAATCAGGTGCAGGCTGCCCGGCAGCTGCAAAAAGCGCACGACAGCTTGTGCCATAATTCCACCAAAGCCATCGATAGAGGCGATTTCTTCTTCGGAAGCTGCCAACAGGGCGTCCATCGTGTGGAATCGGGCGGCCAACAGCTTAGCTGCTTTTGCTCCGATATGCGGAATACCCAGCGCAAAGATCAATCGATACAGATCATTTTGACGGGATTTTTCCAATGCATCCAGCAGGTTTTGCGCAGACTTTTCGCCCATACGTTCTAACCCAGCCAACTGTTCCAACGTCAGAGAGTACAGGTCTGCCGGGGTATGCAGCAGGCCCGATAATGTCAACTGTTCCAAAATTGCCGGGCCAAGACCGTCTATGTCCATCGCGTCACGCGAAGCGAAATGAATGAGATGACGCAACAGCTGTGCCGGACATTCGGGGTTAGTGCAGCGAACCGCTGCTTCCCCTTCCTCACGGGAAACCGGTTCTCCGCAGGATGGGCAGACCTCAGGCATCTGGAAAGGTGCGCTGTCCGGCGCATGAGAAACCACCGAAACGACTTCGGGAATAATCTCACCTGCTTTGCGCAGAATGACGCGCGACCCTACACGCAGGTCTTTCTCGGCAATAAAATCTTCATTGTGAAGAGTTGCACGGCTGACAGTAGTACCTGCCAGCAATACCGGCTCAAAAACGCCGGTAGGGGTCAAAACACCGGTACGACCCACGTTGATTTCGATGGAAAGCAGTGTCGTTTCCTTCTCTTCCGGTGGATATTTGAATGCTTCTGCCCAACGGGGGAATTTTGCGGTACTGCCCAGCTGATTTCTCTGTGCAAAGCTATCCACCTTTACAACTGCGCCATCAATCGAATACGGCAAATTTCCTCGCATCTCTCCAATTCGCCGTATTTCTTCGATTATCTCCTCTATAGACGTACTTTTATGATAGAACGGAGCCACTGTAAAGCCCAAAGCCTTCATACGCTCTAATGACTGCTCGTGACCGGTTAGCTCCTCCCCTTCGATCTGCTGGATGTTGAAAACAAAGATATCCAACATTCTGGAAGCAGTCACTCGGGCATCTTTTTGACGTAAAGAACCTGCCGCGGCATTGCGGGGATTCTTAAACGGTTTTTCCTCGTTCAGTTCCTGTCTGGCACACAGCTGGAAGAAACTGTCGTGAGACATATAGACTTCTCCACGCACTTCAATAAAAGGAACCGGCTCCCGCAGACGCTTTGGAACCGTGCGGATGGTTCGGATATTTTCCGTAACATCTTCTCCAACGAGTCCATCGCCGCGGGTAGAGCCGCGCACCAGAACTCCATCGCGATATTCCAGCGAAACAGAAAGGCCGTCAAATTTGGGTTCCACTACATACTGTACTTCCCCGCATGTTTCACGCACCCGGCGATCAAAATCGCGCAGTTCCTCTTCAGAAAATGAATCGTGAAGGCTCTCCATGGGAACAGCATGCTCTACT
>DVIY01000163.1 GCA_018710915.1 Candidatus Gallacutalibacter pullistercoris | reverse complement strand
GAGATGTCCAGTATCCATCTGAATATTTTGTCCGGAACCATGGATGCTTTTGCCTCTATTATTTCCAACAACCTGAATATTGTGATGAAAGTATTGGCCTCTATCACGCTGATTATTTCTATCCCCACCGTGATTTCGGGTATTTATGGTATGAATGTAGACTATCTGCCGTTTGCCAATTTCTGGTTTCCGGTTGGGTTGGCGGTGTTCTGTATGGTAATTGCTTTCTTTATTTTGCGTAAAAAGCAGATGATTTAAAATAAAAAATAAAATCCCTCCGCAAAGGAGCTTTTCACAAAAGGCTTTTGCGGAGGGATTTTTTCAGTGTATTATCTGTAAAAAAATTCAGCGTACAAGCAGCTCTGCCACAGCAGGAATCTCTGCAGGAGTCTGTACCGTATGTTCTGCATTTTCCAGTTCTGTCGGACGGAAACCATATAAACATCCTATAAAAGGGATAGAGTTTGCAGCAGCTGCCTGGCTGTCATAAGAGGTATCGCCTACCATTACAGCAGCAGAATGGGGAATTCTCTTCAAGAGAGAAGCAAGGCTTTCTGCCTTTTCGGTCATGCCTTTTTCCAACGGCTGAATATAGTCAATCAGATGCATCAGGCCGGTGGAATTGAGCACCATGGAAATATACCGGAAAGAGGAATTGGAGCAGACAGCGGTTTCCCATCCGTTATTATGCAGCTCTGTGAGCATTTGTGTGCAGCCGTCATAGGCAGCAGCAAGATGCATATAATCATATTCCACTTCAGCTTCGCGCTTCAGGTAGCGCTGCCGGGTTGCTTCGTCAGAACCGGGCAGCAGCCGCTCCATATATTCATCAGCAGGCGCTCCAAAGATCGCCGTGATTTCTTCCGGAGATTGTGCGGGCCATCCGAATTCCGTCTGCAGCATCCGATGAACTTCAACGGCAAACAGCTCTGTACGGTTCAAAGTGCCGTCCAAATCGAAAACAATCAGCTTTGGTGCAGGTTTCATCAGTTCTTGTCCTTTCTGCGCAAAAGAATGCATTTTTGCTTACAATAATCAAAGTATACGCCTGCTGCCAGCATTCTCAGACGGTACAGAATCGGCGTGCACCGCAGTTGGCAACATCATGACTATTTTATTATACCGTATTTTGTGCTTTTGAAAAGGGGAGATACAAAAAACTACTTATATGCCAAATTCTTCAAAACAAAGATAAATAAGTTAGTGAAAAAGACTATGTGCTTTTTAACTTTTTCTTTACTATGTAATAAGTGGTATAAATAAGGGGGAAGACTTGCCATCCTGGCGGAAAAACGGTACAATAAGACTGTTGACGATTTATTTTGCTGTATCGTTCTATCGTATAGAAAGGATTCACTATCATGTTAAGCGATTATAAAGAAGAACTCTTATCCCTTCGAAGAAAGGTAATGGAAAAGGAATTTGCCCGTATGAATGGCCGCCAGAAAGAAGCAGTTTTTCAGGTGAATGGCCCGCTGCTGATTTTGGCAGGCGCAGGAAGTGGAAAGACCACCGTGCTGGTAAACCGGATTGCCTTTATGATTCGCTGGGGCAACGCCTGGCACAGCCAGTGGGTCAATGAGGAATGTGGGGAAGAAGAAGCCACAGCCTGCCGGGGATATCTGGAAAACGGCACGCCGGTGCCCGAAGAGCAGCGCCGCCGTCTGGCGGTCAGCCCCTGCCTGCCATGGAAAATCCTGGCGATTACCTTTACCAATAAAGCGGCCGGTGAATTGAAAGAGCGCCTGTGCACCATGTTGGGCGGAGAAGGCGACGATATCTGGGCCTCTACGTTCCACTCCACCTGTGCACGTATCCTTCGGCGCGACGGTGACCGGTTGGGCTATACCAGCCATTTTACCATTTACGATACCGATGATTCCCGCCGGCTGATGAAGGACTGCTTGAAAACACTGCAAATCGAAGAAAAAATGCTCCCGGTCAAAGCGGTGCTGGCAGAGATTTCCCGCGCAAAGGATTCCCTGATTTCAGTGGAGGAATTCGAACAGCAGGCAGGGCTTGACTTCCGCCTTTCTCAAATCGCCAAGGCGTACCGCCTGTATCAGAAGCGGCTGAAAGACGCCGATGCCATGGATTTTGATGACCTGATCGTCAAAACGGTGGAGCTTTTCCAGCAGTGTCCGGACGTGCTGGAATATTACCAGAACCGCTTCCGCTATTTGATGGTAGACGAATATCAGGATACCAACCACGCACAGTATCTGTTTATCCGCCTGCTGGCAGAAAAGAGCGGGAACCTGTGTGTAGTGGGTGATGATGACCAGAGTATTTATAAATTCCGCGGTGCAACTATTGAGAATATCATGAGCTTTGAGAAGACCTTCCCGGATGCCAAAGTCATCCGTCTGGAACAGAACTACCGCTCTACCCAGACGATTCTGGATGCCGCAAACGAGGTGATCTCGCACAACACGCAGCGTAAGGGAAAAACACTTTGGACGAGCAATGGCGAGGGCTGCAAGATTGTCTATCATACCGCAGAGAATGAGCAGGATGAAGCGGCACAGGCAGCCAAACAGGTTTTGGATGGGGTAGCGGATGGCCGAAAATATTCCGACTATGCCGTTTTATACCGCATGAACTCGCAGTCGAACGCCTTTGAAAAGCATTTTGTCAAATCGGGAATCCCGTACCGTATTATCGGCGGTACGCGCTTTTATGAGCGTAAGGAAATCCGCGACATGATTGCTTATCTCAGTGTGATTAACAATCCTTCTGATGAAGTGCGTCTGCGCCGTATTATCAATACCCCCAAGCGTTCTATCGGAGAGCGCACCGTGGCACAGGCCGCCGAGATCGCACGGATGTCCGGCGAATCGCTGTTTGAGGTGCTGTGCCGTGCCGATGAGTTCGCCGCATTGAAGCGCTCAGCCAACAAGCTGCGCGATTTTGCAGGAATGATTCTCCGTCTGATTGATGCCTCAAACGATGAAGATGTTTCGCTGGGTGACCTGTATCAACTGCTGCTGGAAAAAACGAACTATGTGGAGTTCCTGAAAACCGAAAATGAAGAGGCAGAAGACCGCATCGAGAACATCCACGAATTGGCTACCAACCTGATTCAGTATGAAGAAAACAATGAAGAAGCCAGCCTGGGCGGATTTTTGGAAGAAGTCTCGCTGATGACGGATATCGACAACTATGACCAGGCCGCCGATTCTGTGGTGATGATGACCATGCATTCTGCCAAGGGCCTGGAATTCCCGGTAGTGATTCTGCCCGGTATGGAAGAGGGGATTTTCCCCGGTATGCAGTCGATTTATAACCCCGATGAAGTGGAAGAAGAGCGCCGCCTGGCATATGTAGCAATTACCCGTGCGCGTGAAGAGCTGATTGTCATGAATTCAGAATCCCGTATGCTCTTCGGCAGCACTTCGCGCAATAAAGCGTCGCGTTTTCTCGATGAGATTCCCGCAGAGCTGATGGAACATACACACACACGCGAGTGGCACCGTCCTGCGCCGGGGCAGCATCTTCCGATTTCAGAGAATACTTCATTTTCGCATGATATTGCCACTGCACGCAGCTTTGGTCCTGTCAACCGCGGAACAACTGCCGGAGCGCAGTACCGCCCGGGTGACAGTGTGTCACACAAAACCTTTGGTGCCGGTATGATTGTTTCGGTCACTCCCATGGGCAATGACAGTCTGTTAGAGATTGCTTTTGAGCGGGTTGGCACCAAAAAACTGATGGCAAATTTTGCACGACTGAAAAAGCTGTAACAGCAACTTGAAATAGGCATTTTTCAAAAAGGGTAGAAAATGAATTTGAGAGGAGGAAGGTATGAAAGTCGGAATTTTATGCGCAGGGGATGGTGAAACCGCCCCATTCCTTTCTATGCTGACGGAGCATACGGTGGAAGAAAAGGCGAAACTGAAATTTTATCAGGGGAAAATAGGAAATGCAGA
>DVIY01000162.1 GCA_018710915.1 Candidatus Gallacutalibacter pullistercoris | reverse complement strand
AAAAAACACATTACAGAAGTTGCCTACAACTCCTGGATCAGCCGGATCACCCCTGTAACACTGGACTTCTCAAAGGGGATTGCAATCCTGGAAGTTCCCAACGAATTCCACAAACAAACATTGACCCGCTGCTACTCCGACTTATTAACCGAAGCATTCGGACAGGTTTTCGGTTCAGGAATCGAAATTAAACTGTGCACACAGGAAGAGCTTTCTGATAAACGTGAAAAATCAAGCGCGGAAAAAAAGAGCGACGATTACGAGTTTACCTTCGATACTTTTATTGTAGGGCCCTCCAACAAATTTGCACATGCCGCTTCGCTGGCAGTCGCAACCAAACCGGCCGCCCTGTATAACCCGCTGTTTATTTATGGCAACTCCGGACTGGGCAAAACGCATTTGCTGTACGCGATCTGCAACGAAATCTCAAAAACCCACCCTGAAATGAACATCCTGTACATTAAAGGGGACGATTTCACAAACGAGATTATCGAAGCCATCCGTAAAGGTACGACCCCGGAATTCAGACAGAAATACCGCCAGGCCGACGCGCTGCTGGTGGACGATATCCAGTTCATTGCCGGCAAGGAATCCACCCAGGAAGAATTCTTCCATACCTTTAATACCCTGTATGAATCCAAAAAGCAGATCGTACTGACATCCGACCGGCCGCCTAAAGATATTGCCACCCTGGAAGACCGCCTGAAAACGCGTTTTGAATGGGGCCTGACCGCAGATATTCAGCCTCCGGATTTTGAAACAAGGATCGCAATTATCAAACGTAAAGCCGAGCTGCTCGACATTGTAGTGCCGGACAACGTGAGCGAATATATCGCAAACAAATTAAAAAGCAACATCCGCCAGCTGGAAGGCGCCGTCAAAAAACTGAAAGCTTATTACCTTCTGGAAGGGAAGACCCCCAGCATCAATACCGCACAAGCGGCTATCAGCGATATCATCAACAACGATCAGCCTGCCCCTGTCACCATTGAGAAGATTATCGAGGAAGTCGGACGGACATTCGGCGTTTCCCCGGATGATATCCGTTCTGCCAAACGGAACGCTGCCGTCTCAAATGCCAGACAGATTGCCATGTATGTTGTTCGGGATATCACACAGCTTCCTATGGCATCCATCGGGGAAGAGTTTGGGGGCCGGGATCATTCTACCGTAGTATATGCTATTCAGCAGGTCGAAAAGAACATGGTAAAAGATCCCCGAACCAAAGCAACCATCGAAGATATTATCAAAAATATCCGCGATCGATAACCAATATAAAAAGTTGAATTCCATTCCACTTATAAACATTTTCGGGGGAAACCTCGTTTTTTGAAGATTTTACTGCGCCAACATTTTTTCAACTTTCCCCACAGAGTTTTCAACACCCCTGTGGGGAATTAAAATCTCCCACTTTGATTTCCTCTTTTCTTCAACCTGCTTTCCCTGAATAAAAATTCATTTTCTTTAGAATTTATCTGGAAAAATCGAAGAATTCAACTTTTTTGTCCTGCCTACTACTGTTACTAAATTATCATTGTAGATTGCTGGCTTATATCAGCAGAAAGGATACTGCCTATGAAAATCTCGCTTTCACAAAAAGATTTAGCCGAAGCTGTGTTGAATATACAGCGAGCTGTTTCTACCAAATCGACAATTCCGGCATTGGAAGGAATTTTGCTTTCTGCAGACAACGGGAATCTCTGTTTAAGCGCTTATGATATGGAACTGGGAATGAAAACTGGGCTGGAAGCCACGGTAGAAGAACCCGGCAGAATCATTTTAAACGCAAAGCTTTTCGGTGATATCGTTAGAAAAATGCCAGGAGAGACACTTTTTATTGATACAGATGAAAAAAATACAGCAATAATTCATAGTGGCACAAGTGATTTTTCAATTATTGGTATTCCGGCCGAAGAATTTCCCGAATTCCCATCTGTTTCTGAAACAGTTTCTTTCAAACTTTCGCAGCCATTGCTGAAAAGTATGATCCGCCAGACACTGTTTGCGGTTGCAGATAATGATTCCAAACCAGTACACACCGGCAGCCTGTTCGAAATATCGAACAACACATTACGGGTAGTTTCTGTAGATGGTTACCGGCTTGCGATCCGCACGGAACCTGTTGTCTGCGGTGAAGAAATGAAATTTGTCGTTCCTGGAAAGACACTTTCTGAGTTGTTAAAGCTTCTGAGAGATGAAGAGGAAGATTTGGAGGTTTTTGTGGGGCGGCGCCATATCCTTTTTACGATTGGCAATTATATGGTGATCTCCAGCCTGCTGGAAGGGGAATTCCTGGATTACCGTGCTGCTATTGGAGGGGGCACTTCAACTGAAGTTTTTGTTAAAACGCGAGAATTTATTAACAGCGTTGAACGTGTCTCGCTTTTGATTACAGACCGTTTAAAAAGCCCGGTTAGAGTTATCTTTGAAGAAAACGAAATCCGGCTTTCTTGTTCTACTTCTATTGGCCGTGCTACTGATCAGCTTCTTTGCAAAACCAGCGGGAACCGCGTAGAGATTGGCTTTAATAACCGCTATTTGTTGGATGCGCTGCGTAATTCCGAGGGAGATGAAGTCCGGCTGCTGCTCAACGGGGAGCTTTCCCCGATGAAAGTGCTTCCGGTAGAAGGCGATTCCTTCCTTTTCCTGGTGCTGCCGGTCCGGATGAAGTCGGAACAATTTTAATTATACTATTTGTATATTTTTTATTTTATACTTTTTGTATATTTTAGGAGGGATTCTATGGAACATGTCATTGCAATTGATACGGAGTTTATCCGGCTGGATGCCCTTCTCAAGCTGGCCGGTGCTTTTGAAACCGGCGGACAGGCAAAAATCGCGATTCAAAACGGCGAGGTGCTGGTCAATGGAGAAGTCTGCACCATGCGCGGAAAGAAAATGCGTCCGGGCGATGGGGCCTCTTTTGCTGGAATCGATTATCGGGTGGCTGCCGAGTGAGAGTTACCGAACTTCGTTTTGAAAATTATCGGAATCTGCTTTCGGGAAGTTTCCGTCCGGCGCCTGGCGTGAATGTGATCTGCGGCAGCAATGCGCAGGGAAAAACCAACCTGATCGAAGGGATCTGGCTTTTTACCGGTGGACATTCTTTCCGCGGTGCGCGGGACAGCGACCTGGTTCGAATGGAAGCTGGGGAAGAACCGGCTTCTTTGGAGATGACCTTTTTTGGCGGAGGACGGGAACAGCTGGCACAGCTGAAAATTCGCGGAGGGCGCCGGAGCGCCGTTTTGAACGGCGTGAATAAACGGTCAGCTTCTTCGCTGGTCGGCACTTTTTGCGCAGTGGTATTTTCACCCGAGCATCTCTCGATGGTAAAAGACGGCCCTGCAGAACGCCGTGCGTTTCTGGATAGTGCTCTTTGCCAAATCCGGCCCTCCTATGCCGGGCTGCTTTCGCAATATGCCCGTACACTCCAGCAGCGCAATTCCCTTTTGAAAGATATCCCCCGCCATCGCGAGCTGCTCGACACGCTGGAAATTTGGGATGAACGCCTCGCGGGATTTGGCGGAGCCATTATGGAAGAGCGGCTGCGCTATGTGCAGCGGCTTCGCCCATCGGCGGCTGAAATCTATCGTGGGATTTCCGGTGCGCGTGAAGAGATCGGCCTGTGCTGCCAGATGACGGCGGTAAAGGAGGGGCTTTCTTCGGGAGAATACGGTGCAGCGATGCTGCGGGCGCTGTCTTCGTGCCGCAGGGATGATCTTGGGGCGGGGTTTACAACGGTTGGCCCGCACAGGGATGACCTGCTGCTGACGATTAACGGAACGGCAGCGCGTATTTTTGGTTCTCAGGGGCAGCAGCGCTCGGTGGTGCTTGCGCTGAAGCTTGCAGAGGCCGAGGTGTTGGAACAGGTAATTGGAGAAGCACCGGCTGTTCTGCTGGATGATGTGATGAGCGAGCTGGATGTGGGAAGGCAGGATTATTTGCTCAACCATCTGGAAGGCCGGCAGATTTTTATTACCTGCTGTGATCCCGGCAGTGTTCGGCTGCTGGAAAAAGGGCGGATTTTCAGTGTGCAGGAAGGCGCGGTCCGTCAGGAATGAGCGGCCGCTGAAGAAAGGAGCAAAAAGCGGATGTATCTCCATTTAGGGCAGGATACGGTGATCAAAATGGATGAGATCATCGGGATCTTCGATATGGAAAACTCCACTGTTTCCCGCATTACGCGGGACTATCTGGCGGCGGCAGAAAAGGCTGGGCGGGTTATCAACGTGTCTATGGAAATGCCCAAATCCTTTGTCCTATGCAGGGGAGAAACGGGCAGGACTACCGTTTATATCTCACAAATCTCTACAGCCACGCTGCGTAAACGCACCGGATTTGTAGAAGGCCTTGCAAATTTATAAAATGCCGATTTTATTCACGAAAGGAAGTCTGACGATGAAACTGTTTGGAAGGGCTCAGTGCCCCTATTGCGGGAAAAAAGTAAACCCCGTTATCAGCTGGGGGCTGCGCCGCCGCGGTGAATACCGCTGCCCGCGGTGTATGGGGATCTCCAACGTGTTTTTGTCCAGTGCGGTGCCGTTTATGGCGCTGGGAGCTGTCGTACTGGGAGCGTTGATCCTGCTGTATACCATGATGCTCAACCCTGCGCCGTGGTGGTCTGTCCTGGCGGTCCTGGCACCTTTTGTGGTGTTCTATCTTTTATGCCTGTTCTGTGTGCAGCTTCGCCGTCCGGTTTTTCGCCGGGTCAACGGAGCTTCTTCCCAAACGCAGCCGGATGACCTGAAGCAGCAGGCGGATTCTGCACCGGCAGAATCACCGGAAGAAATGAGCCGGACGCGTGTGCTTTGAAAATGAATTTTGCGGGGCAGCTGTTTTTTCTGCTGCCCCGCTGATTGTTTTTTAACCTCTGTAAAAAGCTGGTTTTTACACGCTGTTTTGCGCTCTTTTGTTGTGTTTTCAAGCCGTTTGTGCTATAATAACTACATAGAATCGTATTGGTGGGAATCCCCGGCGGTTTCGGCTTACGGGGGTTCCCTTCCATCATGATTGAACAGGGTTCGATCCTCTGCGATCTGATGCAGGCAGAGGATCGTTCTTGTTCTTGCCGGCTTCCGCAGCCGTGCGGAGACCAATAATTGGAGGGTTACACTTGGATTTCAGCGATATGACGCAAACCAACCAGAATTATGATGAAAGCCAGATTCAGGTGCTGGAAGGCCTGGAGGCAGTCCGGAAACGGCCCGGTATGTATATCGGCTCTACTGGCCCCAGAGGCCTGCATCACCTCGTATACGAGATCGTGGACAACGCCATCGATGAAGCACTGGCCGGATACTGCGATAAAATCAATGTCAGCATCCTGCCCGGTAATGTGATTTGTGTATCCGACAACGGGCGCGGAATCCCGGTAGGCATCCAGCAGCAGACCGGTCTGCCTGCCGTGACGGTGGTGTATACCATCCTGCATGCCGGCGGTAAGTTCGGCGGCGGCGGATACAAAGTATCCGGCGGCCTGCACGGTGTGGGTGCATCGGTTGTTAACGCTCTTTCCGTGTGGCTGGAGGTTGAGGTATACAATGGAGGCCATAAGTATTTCCAGCGCTTTGAGCGCGGCAATCAGGTCACCGATCTGCAGGACCTGGGCCCCATTGATGACCCCGGACGCACTGGTACAACTGTGCGCTTCCTGGCAGACCCGGAGATCTTCAAAGAGACCACCGTGTACAATTTCGAAACACTGCAAACACGTCTGCGCGAGCAGGCTTTCCTGAATGCCGGCGTACATATTGAGCTGGCAGACGAGCGCGGCGAAGAGCGCATACAGGATAATTTCTGCTATGAAGGCGGCGTGAGCAGCTTTGTAGAGTTTATCAACAAGAAAAAAGCGGTCGAGGTTATCCATCCCGACGTCATGCATTTTACGGCTGTTGCGCCGGATGATTCCGCTACGGTGGAAATTGCCATGCAGTACAACGACAGCTATAACGAGCTGCTGCTGTCTTTTGCTAACAATATCCACACCACAGACGGCGGTACGCATGAGGATGGTTTTAAACGTGCGCTGACCCGCGTGATGAACGATTACGCCCGTAAATATAATATCCTCAAGGAAAATGATAAGAACCTTTCCGGTGATGACGTGCGCGAAGGATTGACCGCCATTATTAGTGTCAAACTGAAAGAAGCGCAGTTTGAAGGCCAGACCAAAGCCAAGCTGGGCAATATGGAGGTCCTTTCCCTGGTCAGCAACCTGATCTCCGATAAGTACGCCGCTTATCTGGAAGAGAATCCCGCCACTGCCAAGGCCATTTTCGAAAAATCCCTGGCTGCTTCCCGTGCGCGTGAGGCCGCAAGAAAAGCGCGCGAAATGGTCCGGCGCAAAAATGCACTGGAAAATGCTGCACTGCCCGGAAAGCTGGCAGACTGCCAGTCCCGCAATCCCGAAGAGACCGAAATTTACATCGTTGAGGGTGATTCCGCAGGCGGTTCCGCCAAGGGCGGACGTGACCGCAAATTCCAGGCAATCCTTCCCCTGTGGGGCAAGATGCTGAACGTGGAAAAGGCCCGTCTTGACAAAGTGTACGGCAACGAAAAGCTGATGCCTGTCGTCACAGCTCTGGGCTGCGGCCTTGGCGAAGAATTCGATATTTCCAAGCTGCGTTACGGCAAAATCATTATCATGGCGGATGCCGATGTGGACGGTTCCCATATCCGCACCCTGCTGCTGACTTTCTTCTTCCGCTTCATGCGGCCTCTGGTAGAGGAAGGGCACATTTATCTGGCACAGCCCCCGCTTTTCCGTATCACCAAAGGTAAGAAACACCACTATGCCTATTCCGATGAGCAGCGCGATGCCATTATGGCCGAGCTGGGCAGCGGATACGAAATTCAGCGGTATAAGGGCCTTGGTGAAATGGACTCTGAGCAGCTGTGGGAAACTACCATGGACCCCGAGCGCCGTACGATGCGCCGTGTAGAAGTGGAAGATGCCGCGACTGCGGATGAAATCTTTACGGTTCTGATGGGTGATAAGGTTGAGCCCCGCCGTGAATTTATCGAGCAGAATGCCCGGTATGCCAAGAATTTGGACATCTAAAGCAACAACCTTTTGTATATATAAAATAAAATTAAACTCATTGTAATTGCACAAAGGAGGAAAGCGCCGTTTTCTGGCGCGCATAAAAACAAAATGGATCAAGACCGAGAATTGGAGACAATCAGTCAGGAACCCGAAGACGATGATGCTACCGAATGGGACGGTTCGGAGGCGGAGCTGGTGGCGGATGATGACGCCGCTGTTTATGAAGATGTGCAGACCGGTATCCGTCTGAACTATACCCTGCGCGAAGAAGAAATCTATCAGTGCCTGAAAAATACCGGGTATATCAAAACAACCGGTATGCGGGCAGTGATTGAGACAATTGTGCTTGCGATTGCCGCTGTTATTTTCCTGGTAAATTTTATTGCTGATGGGTTTACCGGGGCAATGGTGATGGCAGTGGTCTGTGTGGTTTTAATCGCAGTGATTTGGCTGGTTCCCGAACTGGGCATGCGCCACCAGGCCAAAAAACAGGCCTCCGGGGAAGAATTCACCATGGAGATTTACCCTGATTCCATTGTGGTGGAAAAGAACGGCCAGGAATGGGAAATCCCGCTGGATGGCAAATCGGCTTCCTGTGCACAGTATGAGAATATTGTAGCGTTATTCTATCAGGGGAAAATCGTGGTTTTACCGCTGCGGTGTGTGGAACCGGCTGTACTGCCTGAAGTGCAGGCCATGATTATTGCGGGGACACTGCCGCACGAATAATACGGTATAAAAAGCAGACGGGCGGGCAAAACTGGTGGTAACACGCCCGTACAGCGGACGATAAGACGGAGGACACCATGGAAAAACAGGAAAAATATGTCCTCGAAAGCTACCTGATTACAGGCAGCGATTACGCTGATTTTCAGGTAGCAGTTCGCAGGATGAAAACCGGAAGAAGGGAGCTGTTCCTGTTCAGAATCGCAGGAATGGCGCTGATACTTGCGTCTCTTCTGGGGCGCGTCTATTTTGGGGGACGCAGCCAGTATAATCATACCGTCTATTTTCTGATGATCTGCCTTGGAATTGGGATTTGTCTGTACTATGACTATTGTATGCCATATGTAGTGCGCCGGCGGGCGCAGCGGTATTTTGCATCGCGCCGCTGCCTGGTAGCCAGCCACACCGAATTTGACGATACCGGCATCTGTTTTGTTACCGAAGAAGGGCGCGAGAGAATTCCATATGGGATGCTTCGCCGCGTGTATGAAGATAAGAGGGTTATCCTGTTTGAAAAAGAGCAGGAATTGCGCTTTGTCCCCAAACGGGTGTTAACCCTGGATGAATATAAAGGGGTTCAAAAGTTCCTGAAACGGGCCCTGAGAGAAAAATATCTGCAGGAAGGTGTCTGCTAACATGGATGAAAAACAAGAGCTGCAGGAGCAGCAGGAGCAGGAAAACAACAGGATTATACCGGTAAACCTGGAAAAGGAAATGAAGGACTCCTTCCTGGACTATTCCATGTCGGTTATTATTTCCCGGGCCCTGCCCGATGTGCGGGACGGTTTAAAACCGGTACATAGAAGGATTCTGTATACCATGTATGAAAACAGCCTGTGGCCGGAAAAAGCCTACCGTAAGTGCGCTGATACCGTCGGCAGCGTGCTGGGCCGTTATCATCCGCATGGCGATACATCAGTTTATGATGCACTGGTGCGCCTGGCACAGGATTTCTCCATGCGGTATATGCTGGTAGACGGCCACGGTAACTTTGGTTCTGTGGACGGCGACCCGGCGGCTGCTTATCGTTATACAGAAGCGCGTATGTGCAAGCTGTCTGTCGATATGTTGGCTGATATCGACAAGGATACCGTAGATTTTGGCCCCAACTATGATGACCGTTTGAAGGAGCCCCAGGTGCTCCCCTGCCATTTCCCAAATCTGCTGGTGAATGGCTCTACCGGTATTGCCGTAGGTATGGCCACCAACATTCCGCCCCACAACATGGGCGAAGCCATTGACGGTGTGTGCTGCCTGATTGATAACCCTGATGCTACACTGGATGAAGTGATGGAGCATATCAAAGGGCCTGACTTCCCCACCGGCGGCATCATTATGGGCCGCAGCGGAATCCGGGCTGCTTATGGTACCGGCCGCGGCCGCATTACCGTGCGCGCCCGTGCAGAAATTGAGGAAGAGAAAAACGGCCGCTTCAAAATCGTAGTGTCCGAGATACCCTATCAGGTGAACAAGGCACGTTTGATCGAGAGTATCGCTGATCTGGTAAAGGAAAAGCGTATTGAAGGCATCTCCAATGTGGAAGACCACTCTGACCGTGAGGGTATGCATATTGTCATTGATGTCAAACGCGATGCTTCCCCGCAGATTGTCCTAAACCAGCTGTATTCCTACACCCAGATGCAGACCACGTTCGGCGTGATTATGCTGGCAATTGTGGATGGCCAGCCCCGCACCCTGACGCTCATCCAGCTGCTCAAGGAATATATCCGCTTCCAGGAGGAAGTCGTTACCCGCCGCACCCGCTTCGAGCTGAAAAAAGCACAGGAGCGCGAGCATATCCTGGAAGGTTTGAAAATCGCCGTAGACTTTATTGATGAAGTCATCGCGATTATCCGTTCTTCCCCCGACCAGCCCACCGCAAAGGCCCGCCTGTGCGAGCGTTTCGGCCTGGATGATGTGCAGTCACAGGCGATTGTACAGATGCGTCTGGGACAGCTGACCGGCCTGGAGCGCCAGAAGATTGAGGATGAACTGGAAGCCCTCAAAGTGAAAATTGCTGACTTCCTGGATATCCTGGCACATGAAGAGCGTATTCTGGCAATTGTCAAAGAAGAAGCGCTTGCAATGAAGAAAAAATACGCCGATGAACGCCGCACGGAGATTGCAGCGATCAGCGGCGAAGTGGATATTGAAGACCTGATTCCCAATGAGGAATGTGTGCTGACACTGACCGAAGCCGGTTATGTGAAGCGCCAAAAGGTGGACATCTATCATACCCAGCGCCGTGGCGGCCGCGGTATCAGCGGCATGACACGCCGGGATGAAGACGTGGCTACTGAAATGTTCGTGCTGAACAACCATGACTATGTGATGTACTTCTCCAATCTGGGACGTGTGTACCGCCTCAAGGCTTATGAAGTGCCTGAGGGCTCCCGTACCAGCAAGGGGATGAATATTGCCAACCTGCTGCCCCTTTCCAGCGGTGAAAAGGTCACTTCCATGATCCGTGTGCAGGATATGCAGGAGGAAAAATATCTGGTGATGGTAACCCGTAACGGTATCATTAAGCGTACCAGCCTGAGTGCGTTTAATACCGCCAGAAAGGGCGGCGTGATTGCGATTGACCTGGACGAAGGCGATGCGCTGAGCTGGGTACGCCTGACAGACGGCCATGATGAATTGCTGGCAGCTACCCGCAAGGGCATGGCCATCCGTTTCAGTGAGACGGATGTGCGCGCGATGGGCCGTACTGCACGCGGCGTGAAGGCCATTACCCTCAAAGAAGGGGATTGCGTGGTCGGTATGTCCATCCTGCGTGAGAACGGCCTGGTGCTCACCGTGTCCGAGACCGGTTATGGCCGTCTCTCCCCCATCTCTGATTACCGTCTGCAAAGCCGCGGCGGCAAGGGCCTGCTGAACTACCATGTAGAGAAATACGGTGATGTAGCCGCTATCAAGGTGGTAGACCTTGATGATGATATTATCCTGATCTCGGCTGACGGTATCATTATCCGGATTCAGGCCAGCTCCATCCGGCTGTGTGCGCGTCCCAGCAAGGGTGTGCGCGTGATGAAGATTACCGGTGAAAACAATAAGGTTGTCACGTTGTCCCGCGCCCCGCATGAAGAAGATGAATCAGAGGAAGAAATCGATGATTCAGAAATTATGGAAGAAGAAAATTCCGAAGAAGAATAATTAATTAAAAAACTCCGCCTGATGCAGTGAATTGCATCGGGCGGAGTTTTTGGATTGTAAATGATTGTAAAATTAAGAATTCCCCTGATAGGCAAATGAAAAATCGGGTTCAATCTGGAACAGCTGGCTGTACAACGTAGCGGCCCTTGCTCGGTAATAGGACAGGATTTGTCCCGCAATTTCCAGCTGGCGCGCAGAACCGTTTCCGGAAGCGCTGTTTTGAATCGACTCAATGGCTGCCCCGGTACCCGAAACCCACTCGCTTTGCTCCTCGCGGATGGCTGATTTGGCTTCACCGGAGGTCTTTTGCATTAAAGTCTGATAGGCGGAATCCACTTCCACTTTCCATAGGTCAATGTATTTGCTGATAGTTCCTACCATTTTACCGGTGCTGGTAGCTTCATCGAGTTCAGCATTGTAATCAATATCCAGCGGGTTCTGCGAGAAGAGCAGGGCAAAATCCGGGTCATCTGCACTGATATCCGGTAAAATGCTGCTGTCTCCTTCTGAAGAAGTACTGGAGGACGAGGAGAAGGAAACATCAGGAATATCAGATGAATCAGAGGGAGTTTCCGTATCAGAAGAGGGTTCTGAATTGGTGCTGGGTTCAGAAGAAATATAACTGGGTTCTGAGGAAGCAGTGTCGGAAGAAGTTTCGGAAGAAGTTTCAGAAGAATTCTCTGAAACAGGTTCAGAGGGTTCCGGGGAAGCTGTCTGTGAGGCTGTGGGTTTTGGCGAAGGGCTGACAACCGGGTCTGGTGTTTCAGAGGTACAGCCGGAAAATACGAATACAGCCAGAATCACCACCGCGCTCAGCCATGCTGCTGATTTTTTCAGGTTTATTTTCATACAAAGAACATTCCTTTCAATTTTCGTGCATTTTCCCTTATGTGTTCCTATCATACCACAAGTTTTGACCAGAAACAACTACAGAAAAATGAAAGGATTGCAACCGTTTTGTCATTTTTTATCAAGGTCCTGCGCCGTATGTAACCCGCATGCCATCAATGGAAACAGCTTCCCCTCTATGGCAGGCAGCTGTGTAAATGGGAGCGGGTTTTTCCCTTTCCCTGCTTCTACAGTGAAACCTGGACGATGGAAGGCATCGATAAACCAGTCTTTAAACCCACCCATCGAAGCCAGCGCTTCGGGCTGTGACACCTGATAGCCGGAAGCCTGCGCCAGCTGCCGTGCGATTTCACGGGAAACCGGGGGCGTATGCCGGCCGTATTGCCAGTAAATTTCTTCGCCCTGTGTGTGAAAAGCAATCGCCATTGCAAAGGGAGTCTTGCGGCACAGTGCGGCAATGGCAGCAGTTTCCGGCTCGCTTTCTGGGTAGTGGCCGCCGTAGCGGGTGGGGCCGGGGCCGGTAATACCGGCGTTCTGTTCCATTTCATGCAGTACATGCCACCCTGCGTCAAAATTATGGTTGATGTCTACCCCACGGGCGTTTGCCTGCCAGCGGTGTGTTTTTCCCGCGCAAATTGGTGCGTAATCTTCGGCTGCGCTTTCTCCGTGCAGCGAAATTTCCACCCCATCCGGGTTTACCATAGGGACACAGTATAAGGTAATCTCCCGCAGAAGAGGACGCACGGGAATCTGATATACGGTTAGGCCGCTTTCCTGCGCCTGGCACAGCCTGCGGCAGAAATGCAGCAATACGGCGGCAGTCATCCATTCCAGACCGTGAAACGCACCGGCGTATAGAACCGGCATAGGCCCTGTCCCAATTTTCAGCAGATGCAATGTGCGTCCGCACAGGCTTTTTCCAATAGAAGACATCCGGCATGTTTCATACCGGTCAGCCAGTTGTTGTGCTTCCCGAGTCAGCCGGGCATAGTCGTACATAAAAAAATCCCCCTTTCCGGCATTTCTCAAATTATATGCCGGAAAGGGGGAAAAATATGTCTGAAAAGGGATAAAGGTATGCAGAACCTTACACGTTAAAGCGGAACAGCACGATGTCGCCGTCCTGCATCACATATTCTTTGCCTTCGCTGCGGACAAGGCCCTTTTCTTTGGCGGCAGCCATAGAGCCGCATGCCATCAGGTCGTCAAAGGCGATGACTTCTGCACGGATAAAGCCGCGTTCAAAGTCGGTGTGAATTTTACCCGCAGCCTGGGGAGCCTTTGTGCCCTTGGTAATCGTCCAGGCGCGGACCTCCGGTTTTCCGGCGGTCAGATAGGAAATCAGGCCAAGCAAAGAATAGCAGGCATTAATCAGGCGGTCCAGGCCAGACTCTTCCAGCCCCATATCAGAGAGGAACAGCTCTTTCTCTTCCCAGTCCATGCCGGAAATTTCAGCTTCGATTTCGGCGCAGATGGGCAGCACAGCAGCGTGCTCTTCTTCGGCAATCTTTTTCACGGCCTGATAGCCGGGGTTGTTCTCCACGCCGTTTTTAAAGTCGTCCTCGCTCATGTTGGCGGCATAGATAATGGGTTTGTTGGTCAGCAGGGAAACAGTGGCCAGCAGCTCTTTTTCTTCTTCATTGCACTCGACCGAGCGGGCAGATTTTCCGGCGTCCAGTGTTTCACGCACCCGCAGGAAGAAGTCCAGCTCTTCCTGATATTTCTTGTCGGCCTTGAGCATTTTACGGGTTTTGTCAATACGGCGATCCAGAATCTCCATATCAGAGAGAATCAGTTCGAGGTTGATGGTCTCAATATCGCGGGCGGGGTCAATGCTGCCTTCCACATGGATGATGTCGTCATTGACAAAGCAGCGCACGACATGGACAATGGCGTCCACTTCGCGGATGTTGGACAGGAATTTATTTCCCAGGCCTTCGCCCTTGGAAGCGCCCTTGACCAGGCCGGCGATGTCCACGAATTCGATGGTGGCGGGGGTGTATTTTTCCGGCTCATACATTTCGGCCAGCTTGTCCAGACGCTTATCCGGAACAGCTACCACGCCCACATTGGGCTCGATAGTACAGAAGGGATAGTTTGCGGACTGTGCGCCTGCATTGGTAATGGCATTAAACAGGGTGCTCTTGCCCACGTTGGGCAGACCGACGATACCTAATTTCATATATGATGACATCTCCTTAAAATTTCGCGTGTTTTCAAGGTTTTTGGCGATTTGGCGTTTTGGCGCTACGCCTTTTTTACGCCGTTGGCTTTGGTTGAAAAAGCCCTGCTGCAACATCATATTATACCAGATTGCCAGCTTCCTCTCAAGGATTTTTCCGTATTCCGCCGGTGATTTTTATAAAAGCTCAAAGCAGCAGGAAAGGCCAGCCCCCTTTGGGGCCAGCCTCTCGCTTTTTTGTCAATATTTTTCAGAGCAGGCGGCACATGGAAATCAAATGATTACCACTGTGTCAGCTCCAGGTACAGGTCTTTATACTGCTTCGCAGAATTCTCCCAAGAGACATCTTTTGCCATATCGCGCTGGACAATTTCGTCCCAGTGATAGCGGTTGGTAAAGTAAACGGTCTTGGCGCGGTTGATTGCGTCGAGCAGCAGGCCTGCGTCGTAGCGGTCAAACGTAAAGCCGTTGCCGTCGCCGGTGAAGTCGTTGTAAGGCTCCACAGTATCCTTTAGGCCGCCGGTCTCGCGGACAATGGGAAGTGTGCCGTAGTGCATTGCGTTGAGCTGCGTCAGGCCGCAGGGCTCAAAGCGGGACGGCACCAGCAGTGCGTCTGCACCTGCATAGATACGGTGCGCTCTGGCTTCATCATACTGGATGCAGGCGCTGAACATGCCGTGGTAAGCGTTCTCATAGTAACGGAAGGTGTCTTCATACTGCTTATCGCCGGTACCCAGAACCACGACCTGTGTGTTGCCGTCCAATACCTGCGGGATAATGGAGCTGACGAGATCCAATCCCTTCTGGTTGGTGAGGCGGGAGATAAGCCCGATAACAAATTTGTCTTTGTCTTCTTCCAGGCCAAGCTCTTTTTGAAGTGCCAGTTTATTCGCCATCTTGTGGTCGAGCACATTGCCAAGCCCATAGTTGACTGCCAGTGCGGGGTCCGTTTCCGGGTTCCACATTTCATAGTCGATACCATTGACAATGCCTCTCAGTTTGCCGCTGTGGTAACGCAGATGGTCTTCCAGGTTCTCACCGTACTCGCTGGTCTGGATTTCCTGTGCATATGTACCACTGACAGTGGTGATGCGGTCTGCATAGGCGAGGCCGCCCTTGAACATGTTGGCGTCTTCATATCCCTGCTTCAATGCGCCCATATTGAATACTTCGTCGGGCAGGCCGGACCAGTATTGGATGGTGGGGATATTGTAGATACCCTGGAAGCGGAGGTTGTGGATAGTGATGATGGAACGTGCACGGCCCACCGGGGAATCCTTGAACAGCGTGCGCAGATAAACCGGTACAAGGCCTGCCTGCCAGTCGTGGCAGTGGATGATGTCGGGAATCCAGTCCATATAGTTCAGTGCAGCCAGAGCAGCCTTGCTGAAGAAGCAGTACTTGGGGATGTCGTCTACCAGGTTGATATAGGGATTGCCCGCAGAGAAAAATTCCTGGTTGTCGATGAAATCATATACCACGCCATCGCAGATATATTCCATAATACCCACGTAATACTGGCGTCCGGTCTTTCCAAGATCCATGTAGAACTCGCCGCGATAAATCATTTTATCCTGATATTTCTGCGGGATGCAGGCATAACGGGGCAGAATAACGCGCACATCACAATTCAGCCGAACCAGTTCGCGGGGCAGCGCGTACATGACATCGCCCAAACCGCCCGTCTTGACGAACGGATGGCACTCTGAACCAATGAATGCAACGCTTCTGCGAGGCAGATTAGCTTCTTCTGCGGGAGCGGCTTCTTCTGCGGGAGCAGCTTCTTCTGCGGGAGCAGTAGCTTCTGCAGGAGCAGCTTCTTCTGCGGGAGCAGCCGGTTCAACCACAGGAGCGGCTTTTTTCGCTGGCGCTGCTTTTTTGGTGGTGGATGCAGCTTTTTTAGCAGCAGGCTTTGCTTTTTCGACGGCTGGGGCCGCAGTTTCTTCAGCCGCAGGTTTTACTGCTGCGGCAGGTTCCTTCTCGGCTGCCACAGGAGCAGCCGCTTTTGCAGCAGTTTGTTTTTTGCTGGGTTCTGCTTTCTTCCGTGCCATAACAAAACTTCCTTTCATATCTTTACTAATCATTGGATAACTCCAAGAATGATCCCGATTTTTGCATTTTTATATTTCTACCAAATGCTTTGTTTGAAAAAACAGGATATCAATATGAACATAACAGGCAGAATTATCAATTATCAAATAGTGTGCAGCCGGTTATTTCTCAAACATCGCGATATTTTATGGTTCTATTATACTTTCTTTAAAAAAAAACCGCAACTGAGAGTATTTATTTTTCCAAAATCCATTTGCCAAGGCCCATGGGGGTATCGGCAAAATGTACGGCGCCAAATACTTCCATTTCTTTTTGCGTACCGTACCCATACAGGGCACCCAGAAAATCTGTCCCGGTCTGCTGTGCGCCCTCTGCGTCAAAACGGGTGTCCCCGATCATCAGCGTGCGCCCGGGAGTGGTATTCATTGCGGCGATGGCCCGTCGGATTACATTCGCCTTGGTATCATTTTCATCTTCAGAAGCGCCTGAAATCATATCGAGATATGGCGTAATCCCAAAGTGGTCAGAAACCAGTTTGGCAGAACTCTGCGGTTTGGAGGTTGCCAGCGCCAGCTTGTAGCCAGCCTGCCGCAGTTCTTCCAGCAGAGGGAACATCCCGTCAAATACATTGGCTTCGAAAACGCCTTCTATATTGTAGATGTTGCGGTACTCTTCCACGAATTCCATGATTTTTTCCTGGGGGATCCCGCAGTATTCCTTTAAGCTCAGTACCAGTGGCGGGCCGATAAATTTCCGCATGGTTTCGGCGGGCGGCTCCGGTACGTTGAGTTTTTTCATGGTATCGCGGATGCACCGCAAAATACCCGGATGTGACTGCGTAAGGGTTCCATCCAGGTCGAACAGGATCAGATCATATGGTTTCATAATTCACGCTCCATTGTGATGACAGGAAGAACGGCACAGCAAAAGGCCGCGCCGTTCCTCCCCCGATATTATTTGAAAAATTCCATCGGCAGGCTATCTACCAGCGCCTGCTGGCCTTCGGCGGTAAAGTGAACGCCGTCTGTCGTGTATGCATCTTTCAACTGAGTAGCAGCTTCATCTTGGCACATCCAGTCCAACTCAATCACACCATCAGCGGGGTTGTCGCTGCTTCGAATCCACTTATTGATCTCCACCCGCATCTGGTCCAGTTCTGGTGTCCACTGGATATCATCTCCGCCTCCCAGCAGGTTCCGGGTATAACCCTTCCACGCGGAGCGGGTAAAGAGATACACCTTGATGCCCCGTTCATGGGCTTTTTCAATCAGCTCCGTGTACCCGGCAATCATTTCCTCTGTGGTCACCGGCCGGGCTTCCCCCTTCATGCTTTCACAGTTTGGGTGGATAATGTCATTAGCCCCGACTTTGAGGAAAACAGATTCTACGCCCGGCTGGTTCAGGGCGTCCCGTTCAAAGCGGTCCATCATAGATTCGCCATAGGCCATGCCCAGAAAGCCCGCGCCGTCATCCAGCAAACGGTTGCCTTTGATGGCCTGCTGTAAAATGCCCATATCAGTAATCCCGGCCTTTTGCAGCCGTCCTGCCAGCAGGATGGGGATATCATTGGCCAGGGTGGAATCACCGATAAACACGCAGGAAGAAGCGCCGGGGGCATAGACCTCCATACAGCTGATAACGGGAATCACCGAGTACTCCCCAAAATCCCCCTCCATCCGCATAGGGACGCCCAGTGTTGCATAGGAGCCGGCCAAATTACCGGACATGATATAGGTGTCGCCGCCAATAAGGCCGTAAGTCTTCATATTGGCGGTTTCCTTCATGTACAGAGAAACTGTAACGTATTCAAGTGCCTCCACCGACATTTTTACAGGGTCCGAAGTGACGGCCTCCCCTGCGGGAATCGTGACTTTTTTAGACCCGTTAAATGTTACGTTCTTTTTGCTGAAAGGCTTCAATGCCTGAGGCAATGATTCATACCCTTTGCCAACTGTGACGGCGTTGATGGTCAGGGGACCGGTACCAAACTCATTGGTAAGGGTAAAACGGATCTGGCTGCCGGAAATGGTGGGCTGCAGCCGGGTACGAAAAGTCAAATTTTTCAATCCAATTTCACCGGGTATACAATCCAGCTCCAACATTTTTTTTACATTGAATTCCACCGGGCTGGTGCTCCAGGCGCCTACCCAACCGTTGCTTGCGTTTTTGGCTGTTGCCTGCTGGGGAAACAGGAAAAGACAAGCCAGCATGACAGTCAAAAAAATTCCGGAAATGCGTTTACAGGCTTTTTTCATTTTTTCATCTCCCATCTCAAGAAAAAGGCGTACCGCACTTTTCCTGGATTCAAAATATAATATCATTGTAATATAAAACTTATTTGAAAACAAGAAAAAATACGTCTCTTTTGCCCATCAAAAATGATGGTTCCATAGGAAATAGGATAGGGCAAAAACTGACAAAGCCCGCGTTGAAAGCTGTTCTTTACCATGTTATAATGAAATTCCGGCGGACAGGCCGGATTCAGTATACCACAGTTTCCGCGCCGTAAGAAGTGCGGAAAGGAAAGCGGGTGCTTTTTTGGAAAACATGACAACTTCTCCCCGGAAGAGGATTCATCTTCTGGATGAAATCCGGGGATTTGCCGTTCTTTGTATGATTTTTTACCACGGGTTCTATTCTCTGGCGGTTTTGTTTGGGTTGGATTGGGGCATGGCGCTGCTGCGTTTTTTCATGCCGGCAGAGCCGTTTTTTGCTGGGCTGTTTATCTTCATTTCCGGCATTTCCTCCAACCTGTCCCACTCGAACCTGCTGCGGGGCATAAAGCTTCTGGGCATTGCGGTGTTGGTGAGTATCGTCACCTTTTTGGCGGTTCCGGCCCAGGTAATTGTATTTGGAATCCTCCATTTTCTCTCTGTTTGTATGATCCTCTTCGGGCTGCTGCGTCCATTGCAGGAAAAACTGAACCTTTGGGTGGGTCTTGGGATAAGTATCGTGTTGTATCTTTGCACCATGCAGGTTTCCTCCGGGATTTTTGCTTTTGGAATCCCTCTGCCGGACACGCTGTACCAGACCAACTGGCTGGCGCCGTTGGGATTTCACAATGCGGAATTTTTCTCTTCGGATTATTTTCCCCTGCTGCCCTGGGCCTTTGTGTTTTCGGCAGGGACCTTTGCGGGGCGCTGGGCGGCGCAGGGAAAATTCCCCCGCTGGATGTACCCTTCCCGTATTCCGCCCCTTGCCTGGATGGGCCGTCACGCACTGATTCTGTATATCGTCCATCAGCCGGTGATTATCGGCATTTGTATGGCAGTGGAGTGGGCAGTAAAAATGATTGGGTAATAAATCGTAGAACGTATTTGTCTGCGTTTGGCAGCTTTTGGGATATGTGTATTTTTCGGCTTAGCGCTCTGTTTGCTCGCGCTGCCCTTGGCAGCTCTTGCTGTTTGGTGGGAACCTTCAGTTTTTTATCATGCAGGCTTCGCCTGTTTGGGGGGCTTCTCGCCCCCTTGCCCCCTCGCCACCTTTTATAAAAGGGCGCTGTGTGCCAGTGGCACACAAACAAGGCGCCGACCGTAGCGGTAGCGAAGACTTGGACGAAAATTTTTGCGTCGCGGGTCAGCTTCTGCAAATTTTTGGCTGTCTCCACGCGCACTGAATTTTGGAAAGGATGTTTTTTTATGGATTTTACGCCCGTTCTGGCTTCTCAATTCAATCTGCAAAACTGGCAGGTAGAAAAGGTCACCCAGCTTCTCGATGAAGGCAACACCATCCCTTTTATCGCTCGATACCGCAAAGAGGCTCACGGCTCCCTGGATGACCAGACCATCCGCGCCCTTTCTGAAAAGCTGGAAGCTCTACGGAATCTGGAAAAACGCCGGGAAGAGGTGCGTACCCTCATTGCCGGTTTGGATGCGCTGACGCCTGAAATCAGCGCTGCACTGGACAAGGCCGCCACTCTCTCGGAAATCGACGATATTTATCGCCCCTACCGTCCCAAGCGCAAAACCCGTGCTTCCGTGGCCAAAGAAAAAGGGCTGGAACCCCTTGCCAAAACCATTTTGGAACAGAAGCGGAACTCCCCCGACCCGCTGGAACTGGCCGCAGCCTATGTAAATCCGGAAAAGTGCGTGGAAACCGCAGAAGATGCGCTGGCAGGCGCCCGGGATATCATCGCGGAACAGCTCTCTGATGACGCTTCCATCCGCCGCCGTCTGCGTGTGGTGACCCAGGCCAACGGACTGCTGGTTTCCAAGGCCGCCAAAAAGGACGAAGAATCTGTCTATGAGCCCTACTACGATTTCAGCCAGCCTATCAAAGCGCTGGCAGGCCATCGCGTGCTGGCGATTGACCGGGGTGAGCGCGAAGGTTTTTTGAAGGTATCCATCCAGCTGGAAGACGACCGGGGCGTGCGGATTGTGGAAAACACCGCAGTAAAAGAGGGTTCCCCCTGCACTGAAACGGTGCGCGAAGCGGCACAAGACGCTTATTCCCGTCTGATTTTCCCGGCCATTGAACGGGAGCTGCGCTCTTCCCTCACCGAGGAGGCAGACGAAGCCGCTATCAAGGTGTTTGCCGTAAACCTGCGCCAGCTGCTGATGCAGCCGCCGGTAAAGGGGAAAACCGCTATCGGTCTGGACCCCGGCTACCGTACTGGCTGTAAGGTGGCCGTCGTAGACGCTACCGGCCGGGTGTTGGATACCGGCGTAATTTACATCACCCATTCCCAGCACCAGAAAGAGCAAGCCAAGGAGTTTTTGACCCGGCTGATTGAAGAGCACAACGCGGAAATCATTGCCATCGGCAACGGCACTGCCTCCAAGGAAACGGAGATCTTTACCGCCGGGCTGATTTCCTCCCTGAAAGGCCGGAAAGTTTCTTACATGGTGGTCAGCGAAGCGGGCGCTTCGGTCTATTCCGCCTCCAAGCTGGCGGCGCAGGAGTTCCCTCAGTTTGATTTGACCCTCCGCAGCGCGGTTTCCATTGCCCGTCGGCTGCAAGACCCGCTGGCGGAGCTGGTCAAAATCGACCCCAAGGCTATCGGCGTGGGACAGTACCAGCACGATATGCCCCAGAAACGGCTGACGGAAGCACTGGGCGGCGTGGTAGAAGACTGCGTGAACAGTGTGGGCGTGGATTTAAACACCGCTTCCCCGTCACTGCTGGAAAAAGTAGCGGGCATTTCCGCAGCGGTTTCCAAAAACATCGTCACCTACAGGGAGGAAAACGGTGCGTTCC
The DNA here is from genome assembly GCA_018710915.1 of Candidatus Gallacutalibacter pullistercoris. Taxonomy (GTDB): domain Bacteria; phylum Bacillota; class Clostridia; order Oscillospirales; family Acutalibacteraceae; genus Heritagella_A; species Heritagella_A pullistercoris. The sequence goes on along the minus strand of DVIY01000162.1, from coordinate 14,506 downwards.
ACTCCCGGGCAGAATTGAAAAAAGTGCCCAAGCTGGGGCCGAAAGCCTTTGAACAGTGCGCAGGATTTTTGCGGGTCAGCGAAAGTGCCAATGTGCTGGACCATACCGCCGTCCACCCGGAATCCTATGACGCGGCAAAAGCGCTGCTGGAAATGGCGGGCTACAGTGTAAAGGGCAAAGCGGAGTTTCCCGGCCTGCGCGAAAAGGTGGAGGGGATGGGATTCTCTGCCGCGGCGGAAAAACTGGGCATCGGCGAGCCCACCCTGCGGGACATTGTCAAGGAGCTGCTTCAGCCCGGACGTGACCCCCGTGATGAACTGCCCGCCCCCATGCTCCGCACCGACGTGATGAAGATGGAGGACTTAAAACCCGGTATGGAGCTGAAAGGCACCGTGCGGAACGTCATTGACTTCGGCGCGTTTGTGGATATCGGCGTGCACCAGGATGGGCTGGTGCATATCTCCCAGATCTGCAATAAATTCATCAAGCACCCGGGCGAGGTGCTCAAGGTAGGCGATATCGTCACCGTGTGGGTGCTGTCAGTGGACAGCAAAAAGGGAAGAATTTCCCTGACCATGAAAGGTGCGCCGAAAATCGCCTTGAATTGAAAATCAAATTGCGGCTTTTCTGTAAATTTAGTTTGAAATGATTTTACTTTCCGTTGTGTTTTACAGAGGAAAACGCTATAATTTCTCTTAGAAAAGTAACGGGATTCCAAAGGGGATCCCGTTTCCCACAACGAAAGGAGCCGTTTGGTTTTGGTTTACCGGTTTTTACAGAAGTTTCAATATTGGATGATGGGCCGCAACGGTACAGACCAGCTGGCATTGGCCGGCCTGATTTTCGGCATACTTCTTTCTGTAATTGCACAGCTGTTTTTCTGGCCGCTGATTTTTGTGTCTTATCTGGTGTATTTTTGGACGCTGTTTCGTATTTTTTCCCGTAACCTTGCTGCACGCCAGAAGGAAAACCAACAGTTTTTGCGTTTGTGGCATCCGGTTGCGCAGTGGTTTTCTTTCCAGAGAACCAAATTCCAGCAGAGAAAGCAGTATAAATATTTTAAATGCCCCAGCTGCGGCCTGCGCCTTCGCGCACCAAAGGGCCGCGGGAAAATCCAGGTTACCTGCCAGCGGTGCCATGCCCAGTTTATCAAGCGCGTCTGACATCAGCCGCCGTCCTTGTTTTATGAGGACGGCGGTTTGCTTTTTCCCGGGGAATAAATTACAGGGATTACAGGATTGTGACTGTTTTTTTGATGTTAAAAATGATATAATAAAAAAGAATATGTAAAGTGAAGAATAAGCACGCCAAAATAGTGTGCAGAAAGAATAAATATGAAAGAAAGGGATGGAATCCTATGAAAAAATACGGCGCGGCCATATGCGCGTCGGTTGCCATGATGCTGGCATGTATAACGCTGTTTTCAGGCTGTACAGTAATTGGCCTGGATTCCAAAGCGTTGATGAGCCCCCCGAAAGAGGAAGGCGAACGAGGCGAGATTCACAGCCTGTTGATTGATACCGCTGGTGAAGAGGTTACCTTTCGGTACCCTCGTAAGGGGGAATATCGCTCTGCAATCATTACAAAGGATTTTACAGGGGACCACAAGGAAGATGCGATTGCCCTGTATGAATCGGTGGATGGAAGCGGCGGAACGACGGTTTCTTTTTTGGTTTCTGAAAAAAACGGCTGGAAGATTTTGCGAAGCTTTACCAATACCGCAGTACAGGTAGACCGCGTATGCTTTGCAGACTTAGACGATGATGGCTGTACGGAAGCGGTCGTTGGATGGGGCAGTTCTACCATGAACAGCAGTTCGGCCTGTGTGTATGATTATACGCAGGGAGGAATCCTCGAAATTCCCATGGAACAGAGCTATGGGGAAATGGCGGTCACCAATCTGGTAGATGACGTACAGGATGAATTGTGCGTCGTCACACTGGCTTCAGATACCAGTGAAGCAGTCGCACAGCTTGTCCGTCTTTCAGAAGGCTCGCTTCGCATTATAGAAGCTGCCGCACTGGATTCTTCGGTTTTGCAGTACTCTCAAATTTCTGCGGGCTTTATTTCGCCAGGGACAACAGGAATCCTGTTGGATGGGATTCGGGCAGACAACAGTATGATTACCCAGATTATTTACTGGAATGAGGAAAAACAGACGCTGGAGGCGCCCTATTCGGGTGCATCTGGAAAATCCCAGACGCTTAATATTACCAGCCGGAATGCTGCTGTGGCGTATCCTTCACGGGATATCGATAATGATAGTATTATCGAGTTCCCGATTGTGAATGTTTTGCCGGGAAATGAAAACGCGTCGAAAGACCCGGCGGCATATTTGATTAACTGGAATCAGTTCGATGTGGAATCAAAAACACCAATCCGTACCATGAGTACGGTAATCAACAGCAATGACGGGTTCTGGTACCTCTTCCCCGAATCGTGGCGTGACAGGATTACCTGCCGAAGCGATACTGCTACGCATTGTACGACTTTTTATGAGTGGCTGCCGGAGGAAGGGAATGGTACTGGCGCAGTTGGCGCAGCGGTACTGAAAATTCAGGTTTTTACTGCTGAAGAATGGGAAGCAGGAAGCAGCGGTTTTACAGAGATTGCGGAGCGGGGCGGCCTGATTTATGCGGCGACGATTCCAGAAGCGGGCCATGAGCTTGCTCCGTCGGTTAAAGAAGTGCAGAACAGCTTCTATTTCCTGTATACAGAATAAGAGAAAAGAAAGGAAAGGCTTGCGATGAAAAAAATACTGGTTGCGGAAGACGAGCAGGTCATCCGCGAATTTGTGGTCATCAATCTCAAGCGGGCAGGATACGATACATACGAGGCGTCTAACGGCGAGGAAGCACTGGAGATTTACGAACGCGAAGGCGGAGATATCGATGTCGCCGTGCTGGATATCATGATGCCCGGCAAGTATGACGGCCTGGCGGTGTGCAAGACGCTTCGCCAGAAAAACGGGACCATCGGCATTATATTGCTGACCGCCAAAACGCAGGAGATGGATAAGGTTTCCGGCCTGATGATGGGCGCAGATGATTATGTTACAAAGCCGTTCAGCCCCTCTGAGCTGGTTGCGCGTGTCGATGCGATTTACCGCCGGGTAGCGCTGGCGGCAGTACGCACCGAAAACAATTTTAAAGAGCAGATTGTTTCGGGTGAGTTTACGCTGAATCTGCGCAACCGTTCGCTGATGAAAAACGGCAAGCCCATTGAACTGACACAGGTAGAATTCCAGATTATGGAATATTTCTTTTCCAATCCGGGAGTAGCGCTTGACCGTTCTGCGATTCTCAAGCACGTCTGGGGCGCCAATTATGTGGGGGAAGAAAAAATCGTGGATGTCAACATCCGCCGCCTGCGCATGAAGATTGAAGAAGAACCCTCAAACCCGCACTATATCGTGACGGTGTGGGGGCTTGGATACCGCTGGGAACAGAAATAAGGCCGGGTAAAAGAGAGGAGGAGGCATCAGAAAATGGCAGTACGCGGAATTACCCGCAGATGGATTGCCAATAGCCTGACAGTTATCGTGCTTGTGCTGGTTATGCTGGTGGTAATCCTGTCGGTGATGATGCAGCAGTATGTGTACAATTCCATCCAGTCACAGCTGAAAGGCCGCAGTGAAGAGGCGGGCAACCTGTTTTCCAGCTATTCCAACCAGGCAACCCAGGATTTTTTTGGAAGTGTGCGGGATTATATTGAAAACTTTACCGCCAAAAACGAAATGGAAGTGATGGGGATCAACTTGAGCGGGAAAGTATTCATCACGTCTACCGGATTTGCACCCGATAACAGCCAGCCTATGCCGGACTATCAGACAGCTTTGCAGGATGAATCCAGTTTTGGCGTCTGGGTGGGAAGCTTGAACAGCGGAGAAAAAGTGATGGCGGTTACCAAAATCATCCGGAATTCAAACGGAGGCGTTGCCGGGGCACTTCGCTATGTTGTCTCTATGGAAAAGGCCAATCAGCAGATTTTGCTGGTAGTGGGCTTTCTGGCGCTGGGCGGCCTGCTGATTATTGCTTTTATCATATTTTCAAACCTGTATTTCATGAATTCCATTGTGTCGCCGGTGCGGCAGATTGGTGCAACCGCCAAACGGATTGCACAGGGCGATTTTAATGCGCGCATCAAAAAGGTCAACAATGATGAAATCGGCCAGCTGTGCGATACCATCAACGATATGGCGGTGGAGTTGGGTGCGGCTGAAAAAATGAAGAATGAATTTATTTCTTCGGTTTCACATGAACTGCGCACACCGCTGACCGCCATTAAAGGGTGGGCTGAAACGCTGCAAAGCGGCGGAATGGACCCCGGCACTTATGAAAAAGGCATGAGTGTGATTATACGCGAAAGCGAGCGGCTTTCGGGGCTGGTGGAAGAGCTGCTGGACTTTTCGCGCATGCAGAATGGCCGCATGACGCTGATGATGGAAAAAATCGATTTGCTGGCAGAGCTTGGCGAGGCAGTGTATATGTTCAGTGACCGCGCCAAAGCCGAGGATAAGTACCTGCTCTATGAAGAGCCGGCTATGCTCTCCCCTGTGCTGGGCGATATCAACCGCCTGCGTCAGGTGTTCGTAAATATTATCGATAATGCGCTGAAGTATACCTCCAAAGGCGGCACCATCCAGGTAACCGTCAGCGAACAGGACGGGTTTATCCGGGTGGTTATCAGCGATAATGGCTGCGGCATCCCGGCAGAACACCTGCCCAATGTCAAAAAGAAGTTCTATAAAGCCAACCAGACGGTTCGCGGTTCCGGTATTGGCCTTGCACTGGCTGACGAAATCATGAAGCTGCACGGCGGCCAGCTGGATATTGAAAGCCATGAAAATGTCGGTACAGCCGTTACGATTACCATTCCCGTGCTGGATAAACAGCAGGAAGAGATATAAAGAAAAAAACCATAGCTTGAAAGGAAGTTCCTATGGCAGAAAAAACGAAGATGATTACCTCTATCGGCGGTCAGGCGCTGATGGAGGGCATTATGATGCGGGGCCCGAAAGTCACGGCAATCGGTGTTCGGAAGCCGGATAAAACCATTGATGTGAGCGAACGCCCCACCGAAAACCTGAAAGATAAATATCCCATTCTGGGACTGCCTATCATCCGCGGTACGGCGGCGATGATCGATTCCCTGCGAATCGGGTTCAGCGCTTTGAATGAATCTGCGGAAAAATCCATGGAGGGAATGGAGGAAGAAGAACCTTCCCGGTTTGAAAAATGGCTGGATCGCGTGTTTGGCGAAAAGATTATGAATGTCATTATGGGCATTGCCATGGTGCTGGGGCTGGTGCTGGCAGTGGCGCTGTTTTTTGTGCTGCCCACCTGGCTGGTCAATCTGATGAAACTGGGGGTTGGTGATGGAATCGAAGGCTGGCGCTCGCTGATTGAAGGCGTTATGCGCATTGCCATCTTTATCGGCTATGTGGCGCTGTGTGATTTGCAGCCGGACCTGCACCGGACTTTCCAATATCACGGCGCAGAGCATAAAACCATTTTCTGCTATGAAAACCATGAAGAATTGACCGTTGAAAATGTGCGCCGCCACGGGCGTTTTCATCCCCGCTGCGGCACCAGCTTTATGGTCATCATGCTGGGGCTGGGCATCGTTATCGGATTTTTCATCCCCTTTACCAACCCGTTCCTGCGCACAGCCGTCAAGCTTCTGTGCATCCCGCTGGTCATGGGGCTGGGATATGAGCTGATTCGCCTTTGTGGGCGCCGTGATAATTGGCTGACCCGCATCATTGCCGCGCCGGGCCTGTGGGTACAGCGTATCACCACCAAAGAGCCGGATGACAGTATGATTGAAGTGGCGATTGCCGCCATGGAAAAGGTCATTCCCGAAAATGGGGAGGATCAGATTCAGTTATGACGCTGGCGGAACTGTATCGGGAAGGCAGGAACCGGCTGCGCCTTGCCGGTTGCGACAGCCCGGATTTTGATGCGGCCTGCCTGGCAGAAAAAGCCTGGGGTCTCGGCCGTCAGGGTGTGCTTCTGCATGGCAGCCGCCCCGCAGAAGATAGAGAAGCCAAGGCTTTTTTGAATATGATTGCAGAGCGGGCGGAACACCGGCCGTTGCAGTATATTCTGGGAAGCTGGCCGTTTATGGATATGGAGCTCTCGGTGGGCGAAGGCGTACTTACCCCCCGCGAAGATACCGAAGTCGTGGTGCGTGCTGCGGCTGCGCTGCTCCAAAACCGCCCTGCTCCCCTTTATGGCGCAGACCTGTGCGGCGGTACTGGTGCGGTGGCGCTTGGCCTGTGTTCGCTGGTTCCGGGGCTTTCGATGGATTGCGTGGAATGGCTGCCGGAAGCCTTCGCGTTTCTGGAAGAGAATACAAATCGTTTTGGAGAAGGCCGGGTGCGCCCGGTGCGTGGGGACGTGCTGAAAAAAAACACCCCTTCTGCCCTGCTTTCCCGTCCGCTTGATGTGCTCATTTCCAACCCACCGTATGTGCGTGCCGCAGAAATCCCGGTTTTGCAGGAAGAAGTGCAGCGCGAACCGCACACTGCGCTGGACGGCGGCGGGGATGGGCTTGATTTTTATCGGGCGATTGCCTCTTTCTGGGTGCCGCATGTCAGGCCCGGCGGCGTGGTCGCTGTGGAGATTGGCGAAGAACAGGCACAGGACGTGTGCGGGCTGTTCTGCGATGCCGGTGTCATACAGCTGGCTGTACATCAGGATTTCGGCGGCCTGGATCGTGCCGTGACCGGTATTGTGAAGGGAACCGGCAGCAAATGCTGACCGGGAAAGCAGGAAGCTGTGCACATGTGTATTCCTGCAACAAAAGCAAAATCAAACAAAAGTTCGATTTTTTACATGAAATTCGTTGCTTTTCCCTGTAAAGTCCGGTATAATACAAGCAGCCCCGCCGCGGGAAGCAGAGATTCCCGCAGCGTTTTTTCTCTTTTAAAATAGATGGGAAGGACTGATATAGATGGCAATTGATAAGCAGAAGGCGTTGGACACCGCGCTGGCACAAATCGAAAAGCAGTTTGGTAAGGGCGCAGTCATGCGTTTGGGACAGAATGAGGCCATGCAGGTGGATGTCATCCCCACCGGCTCGCTTTCGCTCGATCTGGCGCTGGGAATCGGCGGCCTGCCGAGAGGCCGTATTGTAGAGATTTACGGGCCGGAATCTTCCGGTAAGACAACGCTGGCACTGCACTGCGTGGCAGAAGCCCAGAAGCTGGGCGGTTACGCCGCGTTTATCGACGTGGAACACGCGCTGGATCCCGTATATGCAGCAGCATTGGGCGTAGATGTGGATTCCCTGCTGGTTTCTCAGCCGGATACCGGTGAGCAGGCGCTGGAAATCACAGAAGCGCTGGTGCGTTCCGGTGCAATTGATATCATTGTTGTGGACTCGGTGGCCGCATTGGTTCCCAAAGCGGAAATCGAGGGTGAAATGGGCGATACCCATGTCGGCTTGCAGGCCCGTCTGATGTCACAGGCACTGCGTAAGCTGGCCGGCGCCATTTCCAAGTCCAACTGTGTGGCGATTTTCATCAACCAGCTGCGTGAAAAAGTGGGTGTCATGTACGGCAACCCCGAAGTGACCCCCGGCGGACGCGCTTTGAAGTTCTATGCTTCTGTGCGTATCGATGTGCGCAAAGGCGATGCGCTGAAAGATGGAAGCGAGCGAATTGGCTCCCGTACCCGCGCCAAGGTGGTCAAAAATAAGATGGCTCCCCCCTTCCGTGAGGCGGAATTCGATGTGCTGTACGGAAAGGGAATTTCCCGTACCGGCGAGCTGCTGGATATGGCGGTCAAGCTGGATATTGTACAGAAGAGCGGCGCATGGTTCTCTTATAACGGCAACCGTTTGGGACAGGGACGCGATAATGCCCGGGAATTTTTGGGAACGCATAAAGAAATTTCCGATGAGGTGGAAGCAGGCGTAAAGGCGAATGTCGGCAAGCTGTTCGGCAAGCAGAAACCCGCCAAAGGAAGCGCCGCCAAGCCCGTAGAAGTGGCAGTAGAACCGCCTACGCCTGAAGCAGCAGAAGGAAAAACACGGGCATCTGCCGCAGCGGATATCGACATTGTAGTAGATGACGACGAATAATGGAGATTACAGCCATTGAACCCCGCCGAAAGCGACTTTCTCAGCTGTATTTGGACGGAGAAGCCGCAGTAAAGGTGGATACAGAAACCCTATTGAAAGCCGGCTGGAAGCCCGGAATGGAAATCAGCGATGAAGAGCTGCACGAGCTTTTACAGGAATCGGAAGCCCGGCGCGCAAAAGAAAAGGCGCTGTATCTGCTGGAATACCGCAGCCATTCCAAAAAGGAGCTGGCGGATAAAATTAGCCGAACTACCAGCCGTGAAGCGGCAGAAGCTGCTGTGGAGAGAATGGAAGAACTGGGGCTGGTGAATGATGAGAGCTATGCCCGGCAGCTGGCAGAATATCTGATGGAGAGAAAGGGATACGGTGTACGCCGTGCCCGGCAGGAGCTGCTGCAAAAGGGCATAGACCGGGAACTCATAGAGGAACTGCTGGAAGAATTGGCCCCCGACCCCGAAGAAAAGCTGCGGGAAATCGTGGAGCGGAAATATCAAAACCAGCTGAAAGACGAGAAAGGCTACCGGCGTACCGTAGCAGCCCTGCAGCGGTTGGGATACGGTTGGGAGGATATCAAAACCGTGCTGGCAGACTTCCTGTACGAAGAGGAATAAATTCCGAAGCCGGCGTAGCCCCCGCAGTCGATTCGCGTGGGAACAGCATCAAAATTTGCACTTGCTTCCCCGCGGCGTAAAAGTTTTACTCGATTTTTTTCAAAAAATCGCAGGGTTTCCAAAGGGGTGTTGTTTGCCGGTGGCAAACGTTGAACACCGACCGAGCCGGCAGGCGAGACCGGCGCCCCTTTGCGTCGCTGCCCGCAGGCAGCGAAAATCTTTTCCTGAAAGGCGCATTTTTGAAAAGTGAATTTGAAATCTTCCAGTGGAAGATTTCAAAGAGAAAAACTTTTTGCAAGAAAAAAAGTTTTTCTGCTTCGTTCCTGATGTTGCCTTCCTCTGTTTTCCTGAAAGGAAAATCAAAACCCGCATAACATAAACGCTTACCACATAAATTTACGATAAGGATGGACGATATGGCAGTACGAGTGGGAATGGTCAGCTTAGGCTGTGCCAAAAATCAGGTAGATGGGGAAATGCTGATGGCTTCCCTGAAAAATGCAGGCTATGAGCTCAGCGACGACGCAGCGCTGGCCGATGTGGCGATCATCAATACCTGCGGCTTTATTGAGAGCGCAAAGGCTGAATCCATCGAGGAAATCCTCGAGCTGGTAACCCTGAAAAAAGAGGGCCGCATCAAAAAGATTGTTGTAACCGGATGTCTTTCTCAGCGCTATCAGCAGGAAATCCGCAAGGAGATTCCCGAGGTAGATGCAGTAGTGGGTATAGGCGCCAACGGCGAGATCGCCGACATTATCGGCAAGGTCATGGAGGGCGGGACGCAGGATGTTTTCCCCGAAAAGGAGAAAATGCCCCTGTGCGGCGACCGTGAACTGTCTACCCCCAGCTACTTTGCCTATCTGAAAATCGCAGAAGGCTGCGACAACCGCTGTACCTATTGTGCGATTCCCCTTATCCGAGGCGGCTACCGCAGCCGTACCATCGAGAGTGTCGTGGAAGAGGCACAGAAGCTGGTGGACGACGGCGCAAAAGAATTGATTGTCATTGCCCAGGATACCAGCCGCTATGGTCTGGATTTGTACGGCGAGCTGAAGCTGCCGGAGCTGCTGCGCCAGCTGTGCCAGATTGAAAAGCTCCGCTGGGTGCGCCTGCTGTACTGCTATCCCGATACCGTCACCGACGAACTGCTGGACGTGATGGCCAGCGAACCGAAAATCGTGAAATATATCGATTTGCCCTTGCAGCATGCTTCCGGAAAGGTGCTGAAGGCCATGAACCGCCGCGGCGATAAGGAGTCTTTGACCAAGCTGATTGCCCATATGCGCGAAAAGGTGCCGGGCCTGGTGCTGCGCACCACGCTGATTACCGGCTTCCCCGGCGAAACCGAAGAGGACTTCACCGAGCTTTCCGAATTCGTGCAGGAAATCCGCTTTGACCGTCTGGGCTGCTTTGCCTATTCTCAGGAAGAGGACACCCCCGCCGCCCTGCTGCCTGACCAGATCGACGAGGAAACCAAGAACCGCCGCGCTGAAATCATCATGGAACAACAGATGGAAATCATGCAGCAGAAGGGCGAGGAGATGGTCGGCAAGGCCGTCACTGTGCTTACCGAAGGCTTTGACCGGTATGCTGAGTGCTACTTTGGGCGTACCGCCGCCGACTCCCCCGATATTGACGGGAAGGTATTCTTTACCGCACAGGGGAACAAGCCCTATTTCGGCCAGTTTGTCAAGGTTCGCATCGACGATTGCATGGACTGCGACCTGACCGGCGAACGAATTTAAGCCGCGACCCTTTGCAGGAGGTATCCGCTTCATGAATCTGCCCAACAAATTAACGGTGCTGCGTATGATACTGGTGCCGTTCTTCGTATTGGCCATTTTGTGGCCCTTCCCCCATCATTATCTGGCTGCACTGGTGCTCTTTGGTGCGGCTTCTTATACCGACCATCTGGACGGTATGCTGGCACGAAAAAATAATCAGATTACCGATTTTGGAAAATTCATGGATCCGCTGGCAGATAAAATCCTGGTCATTTCTGCGCTGGTGTGTTTTGTCAGCCTGGGACTGTGTGACGTTTGGCTGGTGTTGCTGATTATTGCCCGGGAATTTATGGTCACCTCTATCAGGCTGGTAGCGGCGGGAAAAGGTTCGGTAATTGCCGCCAACAATTGGGGAAAAGTCAAAACCGTCAGCCAGATTGTCGCGATCTGTGTGATTTTGCTGCTGCAATACATAGGGGAACTGGGCGGCCTTGGGCTGGTTCATTTCGTCAGCGAGGATATGGCAGTGCTGTTTTGGTGCATCGGAGAAGTATTTTTGGCGATAGCAACCCTTTTTGCCGTGTTATCCGGCCTGATTTATCTCAAGCAGAACTGGGATATCGTGAAGAACGCGAAATAAGCCCTTTACAAAACGATGGTTTCTGGCTATACTGAAAGACACAGGGCTGTGCCCTGCCGCATACAATGAATTGATAAAATAACGGCAATACACAGGAAAAGTACCCGGGCTCGGATGTACCAGAGAGAGAGCGTCACCGGCTGAAAGCGCTCCCAGCAAAAGACCGGCGAAATGCGCCTGTGTGGGCAAAAGAGCCATGCCGGCCGGAGGAAATTCCGGCCCGATTCAGCCCCGTTACCGGCTGTCTGAGTGATAAAACGGAGTGGAACCGCGGAGATACCGCCTCTGTCCCCTTTTGGGGATGGGGGCGTTTTGTTTTGCGGATTTCCCGGAGAGAAAGGAGCATATTATGTTCAAGTCATTGAAAGAGGAGCTGGACTCCATTATGGCCCGTGACCCGGCCGCCAGAAGCCGTCTGGAGGTGTACTTCCTCTATTCCGGATTCAAGGCGGTCCGCGCCTATCGCAAGGCCAACTGGTTTTACCGCCACAATCATAAATTTATCGCCCGTTGGATTAGCCAGCATGCACGGCACAAAACAGGCATTGAAATCCATCCCGGCGCTACCATTGGCAAGGGACTGTTCATCGACCACGGTATGGGTGTGGTCATCGGCGAAACCACCGAAATCGGCGACAACTGCACCATTTACCAGAACGTGACTTTGGGCGGTACCGGCAAAGAGCATGGCAAGCGCCACCCTACGCTGGGCGACAACGTGCTGATTGGTTCCGGCGCAAAGGTGCTGGGGCCTTTCCGGGTGGGCGATAACGCCCGGGTAGCTGCCGGGGCAGTCGTGCTGGAAGAGGTGCCCGATAACGCCACCGCCGTGGGTGTTCCCGCCCGGATTGTCCGGGTGAACGGTGAAAAGGTTACCCGCCCATCTGAAAATCTGGATCAGATCCATGTGACAGACCCGCTATGCCAGTGCCTGAACAGGGTACAGGAGGAGACAGAGCGTCTGGAAGAGCGCATGAAAGAAATCGAAGAGATGTGCAGAAACCAGTCGGCATAAGACCGTTTCATGTGAAACATTGGGATATCTGTAGGGAGCGCACCGGTGTGTGCTGCCGGTTCTGATTCTACTTTCAGGAACAGAGAAGAAAAACTTTTTTTCTTTCAAAAAGTTTTTCTCTTTAAAATCTTCCCCCGGAAGATTTTAAATTCACTTTTCAAAAATGCGCCCTTTAGGTTGGGGTGTTTCGCCCGTTGCGACGGGCGACCAAGGGGTTTTGTTCTCGCCTGCCGGCTCGGTCGGTGTTCAACGTTTGCCACTGGCAAACAACACCCCTTTGGATCCCCCACGATTTTTTGAAAAAAATCGAGTAAAACTTTTATGCCGCGGGGCAGCAGGTGCAAATTTTAAAGCCGCTTCCCCGCGGATTTGGGTATGATTTGCCGCGAACTGATGAATAGACTACGTTCAAATTACACATAAAGGAGAATCGTCATGAGAATTTACAACACCATGTCACGCCAAAAAGAAGAGCTTGTCCCTATGACTCCGGGCGAGCTGAAAATTTACGCTTGCGGCCCCACCGTGTACAACTATATTCACATTGGCAACGCCCGCCCCATCTGCGTGTTTGACGTGCTGCGCCGCTATCTGGAATACCGGGGCATGAAAGTCACCTATGTTCAGAACTTCACCGACATCGACGACAAAATCATCAACAAGGCCAACGAGGAAAACAGCGATTACCTGACCGTTTCCCGCCGGTACATGGAGGAATACAAAAAGGACGCCGCCGGTCTGAATGTCCGTCCGGCCACCATCCATCCGCTGGCCACCGAGAACATCGACGAGATTATCGCCATTATCTCCAAGCTGGAAGAAAAAGGCTTTGCCTATGCTGTGGGCGGCGACGTGTATTTCCGCACCAACAAGTTCAGCGAATACGGCAAGCTGTCCCATCAGCCGCTGGAAGAGCTTCAGGCCGGCGCCCGCATCAGTGTGGGTGACGTGAAGGAAGACCCCATGGACTTCGCGGTCTGGAAGGCTGCCAAGCCCGGCGAGCCCTACTGGGAATCCCCCTGGGGCCACGGCCGTCCCGGCTGGCACATTGAGTGCTCCGCTATGGTGCGCCGCTATCTGGGCGAGACCATTGACCTGCACTGCGGCGGGCAGGACCTGATTTTCCCCCACCACGAAAACGAAATCGCCCAGAGCGAGTGCTGCAACGGCGTCCCCTTTGCACATTACTGGATGCACAACGGCTATATCAACGTGGACAACAAGAAGATGAGCAAATCCCTGGGGAACTTCTTCACCGTCCGCGATGTGGCGGAAAAATACGGCTATGAGCCCATCCGTTACCTGATGGTTTCCTCCCACTACCGGATGCCAATCAACTACAGCGTGGACATTATCGAGCAGTGCAAGGCCTCTCTGGAGCGCCTTTACAACTGCCGTGATAATCTTCGCTTCCTGCTGGAAAACGCCGCAGAAGGCCAGAAGGATGGCGAAAACGAGGCGTTTGAACGCATGACCCAATACCGTGACCAGTTTATCGCAGCCATGGACGACGACCTGAACACCGCCGACGGTTTGGCAGCACTGTTCGGACTGGCAAGAGAAATCAACTCCAGTGTGAACGGCGGCTCCTCCAAAGAGCTGTGCCAGAAGGCGCTGGACCTGTATATGGAGCTGGCTAACGTGCTGGGCCTGCTGTATGTAGAGAAGGACAATTCTCTGGACGCCGAAATTGAAGCCCTGATCGAAAAGCGCACCCAGGCCAGAAAGAACCGCGACTGGGCCACTGCCGACGCCATCCGTGACGAGCTGAAGGCCCGCCATGTGGTGCTGGAGGATACCCCCCAGGGTGTGAAGTGGCACATTGAAGAATAAGCAGAGAATCAGTTTTGCTATGATATGAAGGAAAATTTTCAGGGGATGCCGGTATCCGGAGTTTCCCCTGAAAACTTTTTCCGGGATTCCAACAGAAAAGGTGGTTCCATGGCAAAAAAAGAAGAGAAAACCAATGTTATGCGCGTACTGGACAAAGAGGGGCTTCCTTACCGCCATTATACCTATGATGCTTCTGACGGGCATATCGATGGAGAAGCGGTGGCGAAAAAGTTAGGGCAAGACCCTGACCAGGTGTTTAAAACACTGGTGACCCAGGGCGCATCCGGCGGATATTTTGTATTTGTCATCCCGGTCAGGCAAGAACTGGATTTGAAAGCCGCGGCCCGTGCGGTGGGTGAAAAATCGGTTTCGATGCTGCATGTGGCTGATTTGCTTAAAGTAACCGGGTATATCCGCGGTGGATGTTCCCCGATTGGCATGAAGAAGCAGTACCCTACGGTCATTGACGAAACCTGCGAACTGTTTGATACCATTATTTTCAGCGGCGGGCGAATTGGTACGCAGGTTGAAATGGACCCCGAGGCGCTTGTAAAGCTGCTTGGTGCATCGGTAACGGGAATTACTGTGGGATGAT
>DVIY01000161.1 GCA_018710915.1 Candidatus Gallacutalibacter pullistercoris | reverse complement strand
GTGGATCTGCCCCATGTGGTGGAGTACCGGCGGGCGCTGCTGCCGGAGCCGGAGCGGGAGACCTATTTCGCTGGGGACGCCTTTGCCGAGGACTGGATCAAGCAGATCCGCGCTGATGTGCCGGATGCTCCTATTCTGGTCACCGCTGGCGGCCTGTTCCACTATTTTGAGGAAAGCAAGGTTGTGGGACTCCTGCGGATGCTCACGGGGTTTGGAGAGATTGAAATCGTCTTTGACTCCGTGAGTAAAAGCGGTATGGCCATGATGCGGAAAAAGTACATGAAGCAGGTGGGCCACGGGGATGCGCAGATGTTCTTCTATGTGGATTCCGCATCGGAGCTGGCCGGGAAAATCGGCGGCGGGGTCAGGGTGCTGGCCGAGGAGCCCTATTACCGCCACATCCCTCGAACCGGATTGAAGCTGTCCACCAAGATCAGCATGGCGGTTTCGGACCGGTTTGGTATGGTAAAACTGATAAGAATATCTTTATAATAGCAACAGCATACAAATAAAAATCTAAATGGAGCAATCTACAACCGTATGGAGTGGTATGCCCCAATTGGAATATGATAAAATACCTCCTGCGAAATTCCGTTTCGCTTTTTTTAGCGCAAGTGGTTAGCCAAATCTAACTCAAATGGAGGTATGTAGAGAATGGAAGTAAGAAACAACAAACTACAAGCAAAAGACCTGATCAATGTTGGTATTTTTACCGCCATCTATTTTGTCGTTTTCTTTGCGGGCATGATGCTGGGGTACATCCCTATTTTTATTCCGCTGCTCGGATTAGTTTGCCCCATCCTGTGCGGTATTCCCTTCATGCTGTACTTAACAAAGGTCAAGAAGTTCGGTATGGTGTCCCTGACCGGTATCATCCTTGGCCTGCTGAATGTTTTAATCGGGGCTGGCGTTCTGGTTCTGATTTTCGGCGTGGTATTTGGCATTCTTGGCGATCTGGTATTGAAGGCTGGGAAATACCAGAGCTGGAAATGCACCCTCCTGGGCAACGGTGTATTCTCTCTCTGGATTATGGGCTATGTGAGCCGTATGTTCCTTACCCGCGTCGAGTTCTTCACTTTCCTGGAAAGCAACTATGGAGCCGAATATACCGCCACACTTGCTTCTTACACCCCGAACTGGATGTTCCCCGTTCTTTTTGTTGTGACCTTCATCGGCGGAATACTGGGGGCGCTGCTCGGAAAAGCGGTGCTAAAAAAGCACTTTGAAAAAGCGGGGATTGCTTAAATGAGCGCCGCAGAAGAATTGAAGTTTGAACGAAACTCCCTAATCCCGATTGACCCGAGAACCAAGATATTCCTGACAGTCACAGTCAGCACGATTACGATGGCAGGCGGCACGGGCGGAATGATGGACATCATCCGCCCGTGCTTGGTTGCCCTACCGGTCCTCCTTCTGCTACTGTCGCAGCGGTGGAAAGCCGCGGCAAGATTTTCAATTACATACGCGGTCCTCTACGGCCTGGAGCTGACAGTTATCCCCATACTCACGGGTATGTGGAATTTTATTCTGAATGCGGCCAGCGGGATTTATACGCACATGCTCCCCGGTTTTGTGATGGGATACTACCTCATCAGCACAACAACTGTCAGTGAATTTGTAGCGGCCATGGAGCGGATGCACGTCCCACAGAAAATAGTAATCCCTGTATCTGTGGTTTTCCGCTTTTTCCCTACCGTTCGGGAGGAGTATGCGGCCATCCGTGACGCCATGAAAATGCGAGGGATTACAACGCTCCGCAGTCCCATGAAGATGCTGGAGTACCGCATCGTTCCCCTCATGATGTCGGTCGCAAAAATAGGAGAGGAATTGTCGGCGGCCGCTTTGACAAGAGGGCTGGGCGCTCCCCAGAAGCGCACGAATATTTGTGAAATTGGGTTTGGGCCGCTGGATGTCCTGTGTGCCATTGTTTCAATATTCGGATGGGCAGGATTTTTCTTGAAGTAAGGGGAGGACTATTGTGATCCAGTTGAAGAACATCAATTTTTGCTACGCAGGTGGAGAAAACGCAGGCCGACTGGAACAAATCAATCTTGAAATTCCTGATGGGCAGGTAGTTCTCCTGTGTGGGCGGTCCGGTTGCGGAAAAACCACTCTGACCCGCCTGGTAAATGGACTGATCCCCAATTACTATGAGGGGGAACTGACAGGAGAAGTTTTATTGGATGGCAAAAACATCAGCCGGCTTCCGCTCTATGAAACAGCCAAGTATGTGGGCAGCGTTTTTCAAAATCCTCGGACGCAGTTTTTCACAGTAGACTCCACCAGCGAACTGGCCTTTGGGTGTGAGAATCAGGGATTACCCGAAAGCGAGATTACCCATCGGGTTAAGTCCACCGCCGTACAGTTTGACATGGAAGATCTCCTGGGGAAAAATATTTTTCGCCTGTCAGGCGGAGAAAAACAAAAAATTGCCTGCGCTTCTATTTCTGTCAGCGATCCGCCTATTATCGTTTTAGACGAGCCATCCTCTAATCTGGATCAATCAGCCACAGAGGATTTGTGCCGTATGATACGCGTTTGGAAACAGCAGGGCAAGACCATCCTGATTGCGGAGCATCGGCTCTATTACCTCAAAGAACTGATAGACAGGGTCCTCTATCTGAACGATGGAAGAATTGAGAAAGACTATACGGCACAGGAGGCATTGAACTTGTCCCCAGGACAACAGATCAACATGGGCCTTCGTCCGTTTGAACTTGCGGCTTTCCCCTCAACACCCCATCCTTTTGACGAAAAAGGACAGATTCAGTGTGAGAATTTTCATTTTGCATACACTAAGCATCGGGACGCCCTGAATATTGGGTGTCTTTCCTTGCCGGAGGGCGGCATCGTTGCATTGATTGGACATAACGGGGCCGGAAAATCCACGCTGGCAAGATGCCTCTGTGGGCTGGAAAAACACTGCGATGGCGTTGTGAAGATGAATGGAAAGCAATATAATAAAAAGCAGCGGCTGGCCCTGTGCTACATGGTGATGCAGGATGTCAACCACCAGTTATTTACGGAAAGCACCGAGGAAGAAATGCTCATTAGTATGGCGGCCCCAAGCTCTGACCGGGCGGATGCGGTTCTTGAGCGGTTGGATTTGATGCAGTTTAAGGATCGGCACCCAATGGCGCTCTCCGGAGGCCAGAAGCAACGAGTCGCTATTGCCACCGCTCTGGTTTCAGACCGCAAAATCCTGGTGTTTGATGAGCCGACCAGCGGATTAGACCTGCATCACATGAAAGAAGTGGCCGATGAACTTATAACGATACAGGAGATGGGAAAGACCTCTCTTGTTATCACTCACGATTATGAGTTGATCGTCAGTTGTTGTACTCATGTTTTGCATTTGGAGCATGGTGTTGTGCAGGAACAATATGCGCTGGATGCCGCAGGGCTTCAGCGTATTCAAAATTTTTTTATAGAATCGAGGTGATCCCAGTTTGAATAAAAGTGACCTGTTTTTCTCGCGGCAAAATATGAATTTGCTCTGCCGGGATGAATCCTGCTCGGTCTACCAAATGAAAAATGAAACAGGAGACGGAACTGCAACCTATTATGAAGTATATCCCGGAATAGGTGTCATGTATAATGATTTTCACATGGATCACTGCCCGTCAAGGAAGTTTGAACAAAATACGCACACTTTTGCAATTCACCATTGCAGAGAAGGCCGCGTCGAGTGGGAAGTCAGCAATGGCGCTTATCTTTATCTTGCGTCCGGCGATATTATGCTGGACAGTTCTGCCACGGAAAACAACCATTGCAGCTTTCCCGTAAGCCATTACCACGGGATCACAATTACGATCTCTGTTCCTGAAGCGGTAGAGGGATTGGGGGATCTCCTGTCCCTGTTTTCCATTGACCTGGAGCAAATCGAGCAGCAATTCACCTTAAAGACTCGACCTTTCATTATGCACGGAAATTCCGTTCCCGACCATGTGATTTCGGAACTGTACCAGGTGCCGGAAAATATCCGTCTGGAATATCTCAGGGTAAAGGTGTTAGAACTATTGGTCACGCTCAGGACGGTAGACCCTACGGTCTTAGGTGTGGAACGTCCCTATTTGTATAAAACGCAGGTAGAGAAAGTCAAGGCTATCATGTCGTTTATGACAAATGAGCCGGAGCACCATTTCACAATGGAGGAGCTTTCTGAAAAGTTCGATATTTCCACTTCTGCTCTGAAGCAGTGCTTTAAGGGTGTGTATGGCACCGCCATTTATACCTATATGCGGAATTATCGAATGGATCTGGCAGCTTCTCTTTTGACACAAACGGATGAACCGATCACAGTGATTGCCGGAAAAGTCGGTTATACGAACACCAGCAAATTCTCCGAAGCGTTCAAGAAAGTAAAGGGAAAAACACCGCTGGAATATCGAAAAATAAAAATCTAAATGGAGTAAAAACCGGC
Source organism: Candidatus Gallacutalibacter pullistercoris (assembly GCA_018710915.1). Lineage (GTDB taxonomy): Bacteria > Bacillota > Clostridia > Oscillospirales > Acutalibacteraceae > Heritagella_A > Heritagella_A pullistercoris. Next base: position 198 of record DVIY01000161.1, on the reverse strand, counting down.
TGGGCAGAGTGGCAGACAAAATGAATACCTGCAATACTTAGAGAGTATCAAGGCGATTGATACTCTCTATTTTTTGCCAAGGAGGAATGGAAATGAATCAGAAAAGCTGGATTTCTATTGTGTTTTCCTTTGCTTCACAGTGCCGGGGCAAGATTGTCCTGTCCGTCTTATGTGCGATCATCAGTGTGATTGCCGGAC
>DVIY01000160.1 GCA_018710915.1 Candidatus Gallacutalibacter pullistercoris | reverse complement strand
ACAGAAAAGCAAAACAAAGCATATAAGAATTTCGATAATGACCCTCGTGGATTGTGGAGGCCAAATAATTTAGCAGCGAGAAATTATTACAGCAAAGGTACTTATTCGATTAAATGTCCCGGTGGTCGAATCATTGAGGGACCACCATCAGGATCGTATTGGCGAGTTTCAGAAGAAAAATTCTGGGAATTAGACCGTGATGGTCGCATTTGGTGGGGCAGAGATGGGAACAATGTCCCCGCCCCTAAAATATTTTTGTCCGAAGTGTCAGATGGAATTGTCCCTCAAACATTTTGGCCTTATGAAGAAGTTGGCCATACACAAGATGCAAAGAAGGAAATCAAGGCCATTTTTGGCGGAGATATGCCGTTTGACACTCCTAAACCAGTGCGCTTAATCGAGCGCATCTTACAAATTGCATCTGATCCTGATTCCATCATTCTCGACTCCTTCGCTGGTTCCGGCACCACCGCCCACGCCGTCCTCAACATGAACAAGGCGGACGGCGGCCACCGAAAATTCATTCTGGTGGAGATGATGGACTACGCCGACAGCATCACCGCCGAGCGGGTGAAGCGGGTGATCCGTGGTCACGGTGAGGGGAAGAACGCAGTGGAGGGCACCGGCGGCAGTTTCAGCTACTACGAGCTGGGGGAACCGCTGCTCATCGGCGAAAACTTGAACGAAGCCGTTGCACCCGAAAAAATCCGGGAGTACATCTGGTTCATGGAGACGAAAACGCCCTATACGCCCGCCGCTGGGGAGAATCTCTATTACCTCGGTAAGCACAACGATACCGGCTATTACTTCTACTACGAACCGCAGCGGATCACGGTGCTGGACTATGCGTTTTTGGCTACCATTACCGAAAAAACAGGCGGCACCGTGATTTACGCCGACCGATGCTCCATCGATGACGATAAGCTGTCGCAGATGGGGATTGTTTTCAAGAAAATTCCCAGAGACATCAGCCGGTTGTAAGGAGGCGACATACATGGAACTGAAAACCTATCAGCGGCAGGTTATCGCCGATCTGAACCGCTATCTGGAACTGCTGGGCGAAACCAGAGACTATAGTGCTTCCTTCCGGCTCTTTTGGCAGGAGAAGAGCGCGCCTACGCTGGGTAGCTATCAGGATGTATTGCCCGGCGTTCCCAACCTCTGCTTCAAGGTGCCCACCGGCGGCGGGAAAACCTTTCTTGCCTGCAACGCCGTCCGTCCGGTATTTGACGCACTGCCTTTCACCAAGACCAAGGCGGTGGTGTGGCTGGTGCCGTCCGACGCGATCCTGACGCAGACAGTCAAAGCCCTGAAAGACCCGCGCCACCCCTACCGGCAGAAAATCGATGTGGATTTTGGCGGGCGGGTGGAAGTCTACACAAAGCAGGAGCTTTTGAACGGGCAGAATTTCAACCCCACCGCCGTCACCGAACAGCTCTCCATTATGGTGCTGTCCTACGATTCCTTTCGCGGGCGCGGCAAGGAGGGCTTGAAAGCCTATCAGGAGAACAGCAACCTTGCCGCCTTTGCCAAGGTGCTGGGCGCGCCAGAAAACCCTATCGAGAAGGCGGACGAGACGGCGCTGTTTCAGGTCATCAACCAGCTCAACCCGCTGGTGGTTGTGGACGAGAGCCATCATGCCCGGTCGGAACTGAGCATTGAAATGCTCGCCAATTTCAATCCCTGCTTTGTGCTGGATCTGACCGCCACCCCCAAGAAGCGCAGCAACATCATCTCCTATGTGGATGCGGTGCAGCTCAAAGCGGAGCACATGGTCAAGCTACCGGTGATCGTCTATAACCGGGACAGTCAGGCCGAAGTGCTGATGGATACAATCGACCTTCGGGACAGGTTGGAAGAAATCGCTGCGGCAGAATATCAGAACGGCGGAAAATACATCCGTCCCATCGCCCTGTTCCAAGCCCAACCAAAGGGCAAGGAGGATGCGACCACTTTTGAAAAGCTGCGGACGGAGCTGGTGAACACCGGGATTCCCGCCGAATATATTGCCATCCGTACCGCCGATGTGAACGAGCTGAAAAATGTGGACTTGCTGTCCCCAGGCTGTCCTGTGCGGTACATCATCACGGTAAACGCGCTGAAAGAGGGCTGGGACTGCCCGTTCGCCTATATTCTGGCTTCCCTTGCCAACAAAACCAGTCAGGTGGATGTGGAGCAGATTTTGGGACGCATCCTGCGCCTGCCCTACACCGCCGAGCACAAGTCAGATGCCCTGAATTGGTCCTATGTGCTGACTTCTTCCAACGACTTCAACGATACGGTCCAGCAGATCATCCGTGGGCTGAACAGCGCCGGTTTCAGCGACAGGGATTACCGCCTTGCCGAGCCGGCAGAACCGGTTAAACCCACTCCTGTTCCGGAACAGCTTCCGATGATTGAGCCAGAAGCCCCACAGGAGGATTTTGCCGAGCTGGACGGGAAATCCATCGGGGCGGAGCTGCAACGGCGCAGAGAGAGCGAAAATTCGCCGGAATCCGCCCCAAAAGCGGACAGTATGCTTGCCGAGGCCCAGCAGGCGGGCGACGCATACAATCAGGCGGTGCACGGCGCGGACACCGACCCGTTTGCCGCCGCTCTGCCGTGGGAGGTGCGAGACAAGGTGAATACATTCCGTATGATTCCCCAGTATCGGGAGAGCGCGGATGGGCTGCTGATCCCGCAGTTTTTCCAGGTGATTCCGCAATCCCTGTTTACCGATGGGGACAAGGTGCTGTTGAGCAAGGAACAGCTTGCCGACGGTTTTACCCTGAAAGGCAAGGCATACGACATTGATTTTACCGCAGCGGACGATGAGATCGTCAAGGTCGATGTGGAGACCGGACGCAGTGTGCCGAGGGCTTACCAGATGGAAGCTGCCGACCAGCGGTATTTCAAGGAGTATTTCAGCAGTTTACCCCCGGAAAGCCGCGTGCGCCAGTGCAAGGACATGATGATTCACCAGTTGGACAAGCTGAACATGGTGGATGGCAGCGATTTGCGCACCTATGTCAATCTCATTGTGGACGGGATGGATCGGGAGCAGCTTGCCGCCATGGAAAAAGCCCCGCTGGGCTTCGCCGCAAAAATTCGCTCCAAAATCGAGACTCTGCTGGAACAGCACTACAAGGAAACTTTCTTCACTTGGCTTGACCGGGGCAAAATCGTGTGTGAACCCAATTACCGCCTGCCTGCGGCAATCCACCCCATAAGCAGTACGGCGATTTATGGAAGGTCACTCTATGAGGCCGAGGAGGACATGAACACGCTGGAACAGGCGCTGGTAAAGCAGTTGACGGCCATTCCCAATGTGCTGTGGTGGCACCGGAATATTGCCCGGCATGGGTTTGCCATCAACGGCTACTTTAACCACTACCCGGATATTATGATTATGACGCAGAGCGGCAAAATCATCCTTGCCGAAACCAAGGGCGAACACCTAAAAAACGACGACAGTCAGGAGAAAATCGAGCTAGGTGCGGCTTGGCGGAATGCTGCGGGGAACCAGTACCGCTATTACATGGTGTTCCGCGATGAGGAAAACCTGCCGCACGGAGCGGTGAGCATGGGGCAGTTTGTGGAGACAGTCGAAGCCCTATAACAAGTTAATAACCACATCTCATGTTTTCTGATGGGGCAGCAGAGAAATCTGCTGCCTTTTTCTATGATGACTGTCCTGCGGGGATTCATCCCGGTGGGCTTGTCATAAATAAACGCACAGGGAGGCGATACAGGTGAAAAGACAAATTCGCGCAAAGGAGGTGGTATACCCATGCAGCACGGGAAAAAATCTGTAAATTCGATGGAGGCAGGATATGGCGAAGCCGCTTGACCCCAAGAAGATAGAATCGGCCCGTCAGTTTAGCAGCCGTGCCGAACGCAGGGAACAGCGGCGAAAGCTCATGCAGGACGAGATTGCGGAAAATCAGCGCAGCAACGGCGTTATTGTGATTCCGCCCAAGAAGTTGCAGGAAGTGCAGCAAGAGCTCCCTAAACTGCGTGTTGCGGCGTACTGCCGCGTCAGCACACAGGAAGAAGAACAGGTTGGCAGTTTCGATATGCAGGTCCGGCATTTTACCCAGCGGATTGAAGGTAATCCCGACTGGGAGCTGGTGGAAATCTATCAGGACGAGGGCATCAGTGCCACGACCGTCAAAAAGCGCCTTGGCTTTCAAAAAATGATTGCCGATGCGGTGGACGGCAAAATCGATCTGATCCTTACCAAGAGCATCAGCCGCTTTGGCCGCAATATTGTGGATATACTGGACAACCTGAATATTCTATCGGCGCTAAATCCCCCTGTCTCGGTGGAATTTGAGACGGAGCACATCACCTACACAGGCGATGGAAAGAACAATCTGTTAATCGTTCTTCTGTCCGCGCTGGCTGAAATGGAGTCCCAGCAAAAAAGCGAGGCCATTAAAGCGGGTATTCGCTGGCGAATGGCTGAGGGAATTTACAAATTCTCTGTACAGAATACGCTGGGATTCTACCGCGACCATTTTGGACGTCTGGTTATTGAGCCAACCGAGGCAAGGATTATTGAGTACATCTACGAAAGCTGTCTGGAAGGAGCATCGCCGTCAGAGATTGCTGCCGCACTGACTGAACAGGGGATCAAATCCCCTATGGGCAACGATAGCTGGTCTGCCGGTACTGTCCACAGCATCCTCCGAAACGAAAAATACTGTGGTGATGCCTTGATGCAGAAAACCTATACCAAGGATTTCCGCACCCACAAGTCTGTGAAAAATACAGACCTGAATATGTACTTCAAGGAAAATCACCATACAGCAATTATCAAAAAAGAGGACTGGCTGAAAGTGCAAAAGCTGCTGTCTGAGCGGCACACTTCACCCCATAAGGCGAAACTGCGTTTCCTGAGCAACCGCTTTGTCGCTCACCACGTCAAAGATGGCCTGTTCAAAGGGTATTTGATTCTGGATTCCCGGTGGTCTCCTGCTGAACGGCAGGAATTTATGAAAAT